>CAZHUR010000431.1:0-2792 GCA_964535395.1 uncultured Acidimicrobiales bacterium | reverse complement strand
GTAGAAGCAAATCCGAGATGGTGTGGCATAGGTCTTTAGTCGACACGTCCACGGCCGAGATTAAGTCTTTTGGACCATCGTTAATCTCGTGTTCAGCTCTCCATCTTTTTGTGTATTTGCTACGGGTTGGCAGCCTCGTCGAGAAGGACTGTTGCACGTGCTTGGGTTGGCAAGGTCGCTGGAATTGCTGGGTCGTTGTTGAGGAACTGTTTCACAGCCACTTGTTTCGATTCACCACCAATCACCCACAGAAGCTGCTTTGCCCGATCGAGGACCGGCCAGGTGAACGACATTCGGTTGCGGCCCTGGTACTCCCCCGTCACCGCCACATCTACATCGGCTACTTCGAGGATCGGGTCACCGGGAATTAGTGACGCGGTATGACCGTCGCTCCCCATACCCAACTGAACCAGGTCGAACACGACCGGACTACCAGCGTGGTCGTCCATCAGCGCTGCGTATTCAGCGGTTGCCGCGTTGAGATCGTCACTTGTCACCGGCATCAAGTGAATGCCGGCGGGGCTATTGCGATCCAGAAACGTTGGGGTAAGCAGCGCCGTGTCGAGCATGGTTGCGTTTCGGTCTTCGGAACCATCGGGTGCAATGCGCTCGTCCACCTGGAACAGGTGAGTGCAACTCCAGTCGAGGTCGGTGCGCGCGCTCAGCAGTTCGAGCATGCGCCGAGGAGTTGAACCTCCCGACACCGCCCACACGAACACGCCTCGTTCTTCGATTGCGCGCACCGAAGCCTCGACCAGCACATCGACGGCGCGGCGCGCCAGCGCCTCACCGTCGACCAAAACCTCAACGATCACCGATGCGCCTTTTGGGTCGTTCCGGGCCGCCATGTCTGGGGGCGACACGATCTGCGTCCTCGGGGCCCCAACTTCCAGCCGGGTAAGGCACGACCGAGTGCGCCGGGTTGTCGAGTGCACCGATGATGCGCCACGCCTCTTCGACACCGTCTTGGCGAGCGAACAAGCGTTCATCACCAAGCAGTGCATCGGCGATCAACCGCTCGTACGCGTCGGGGCCATCGCCACCCAGCGCCTCTTCGTAGTCGACGCTCATGTCGACGTCGTCGCTGCGCATCTCGAGACCAGGAACCTTGGCCTGCATCGTGAGCGTGATCTGGTCGTCCGGCTTCAGACGGAACCGCAAGCGATTAGGCTCTGGACACTTGATAGAGGCGTCGGCGAAGAGCATCCTCGGAGGCTGCTTAAACTCAACGACCGCCTCGGTCACGGTCTCGGCTAATGCCTTCCCGGCACGAATGTAGAACGGCACGCCTTGCCAACGCCACGAATCGATTTCGAGCGTCATTGCAGCGAACGTCTCGGTGTCTGAATCTTCGGCCACACCCTCCTCGTCGAGGTAGCCTTCGACTTGGCCACGCACGACCTTGGAAGGATCCAAAGCCTTGACGGCCTTGAGGACCTTGACCTTCTCGTCACGCATTGCCGAAGCTTCTGAGGTCACCGGTGGCTCCATGGCCAAAAGTGCGACCATCTGAAGAAGATGGTTCTGCACGACGTCGCGAATAGCGCCGACCTCATCGTAGAAGGCGCCACGGCCTTCAATACCAAATGACTCGGCCATCGTGATCGTGACCGACTCGATGTGGTTACGGTTCCAGATTGGCTCGAGCATCGAGTTGGCAAAGCGGAAGACCATGAAGTTCATGACCGGCTCTTTGCCCAGGAAATGATCGATTCGGTAAATCTGATCTTCGCCCAGATGTTTCGACAGCGTGTCGTTCAATTCGATCGCCGACACGAGGTCACGACCGAATGGCTTTTCGACAATCACACGACCGCTGTCGGTCATGCCAACCGATGACAGTCCCTCGACCACATCGTCAAAGAGGAACGGAGGGATCGACAGAAACGACAGAGGCACCTCAGCACCGCCGGTCAAATCCTTGACTTTTGGCCACGTCTCAGGGTTCGTGTAATCGCCCGGAATGTAGCGGAAGTTGCCGCACAGCTTCTCCAGCGCCCCTTCATCAACATCGTCCACCCTTTCGCGAACCGCGTCCCGTACGCGGTCTCGCATCTCATCGTCGTTCAACTGCGAACGAGCAATACCCACGACCGGCATGTCGAGGCGACCTTCGATGGTCAACTCGTACAACGCCGGTAGCAGCTTCTTTTTGGCGAGATCACCAGTTGCGCCAAACAGCAAGAACGCATCAGCAGGTGAAGTTGCATCGGGCATTGCTAGTCCTCAGCCTTCTTCTCGTGATGACCGCCGAACTCCTTGCGCTGAGCCGACACAACCTTGTTCGTGAACTCGTCATTGCCTCGCGAAGAGAACCGGTCGAACAGCGACGAGGTGATCGTGGCTGCAGGAACGCCGACGTCGATGGCGGCCTGGACAGTCCAGCGACCCTCACCAGAGTCGGACACGCGGCCAGCAAACTCGTCGAGGTTCGGATCGACAGCGAGCGCATGTGCAGTCAGGTCGATCAACCACGAAGAGATGACCGAGCCGCGTCGCCACACCTCAGCAATCGCTGGAATGTCGAGGTCGTACTGGTAGTACTTTGGGTCGCGAAGAGGCGTGGTTTCGGCGTCGGCCTGACGCTCCTCGGTGCCAACATCGGCAGCATTGAGGATGCCGAGGCCCTCGGCCACGGCGGCCATCATGCCGTACTCGATGCCGTTGTGAACCATCTTCACGAAGTGGCCAGCGCCGCTAGGGCCACAGTGCAACCAGCCCTTCTCACCGTCACGAAGAGGGCCATCGTCGTCGAGGGTGCGCGGGGCAGCGGCGCCGCCCGGTGCGAGCGT
>CAZHUR010000430.1:0-2799 GCA_964535395.1 uncultured Acidimicrobiales bacterium | reverse complement strand
AACGACAAGAGCGTGGCGATCTTGAGGAACCACGGGCTACTCAGCACGGGGCCGTCGGTCGGCCAGGCAGTCGGTGCATTCGTAACTTTGGAGCGCGTTACCGAGGCGCTGATGAAATCCCCGGATGCCGAACCAATCTCAGACGAAGCAGCGGTTATTGCCCGCGATGACCTTCTCGGTGTGCGCGCATTCGAAGTCGCGTTTCAGTTCTTGGTGTCGCGCCATGTGGGCGACCCGAGCGTCGTCGGCTGACGAGTTACTGAACCGCTGCCGGTACTGGCTCCTCAAGAACCTCGTCCACCGGAGCAGCTGCAAGAATTGACCGAACGTCGAGGAGCAAGTCGGCGACCTCTGTGGTGCTCATCAGCTCGCGCGACATAGTGAGACCCAAACCCTGATCGATAAGAGCGAGGGCTTCGTTGATGTTGACTTCTGCGATTTCTGTCATGCCATTGAACCCTTCGTGCGTAGCCGGAATGTTCCGACGTACATATAAGTAAACCTAGTGGTCGCCTCTGACATTCCATCGGCGTCCTACTCTCAGAGTAGTCGGGCAGCTCCCTCCGTAATCGGCGCAACGGTGATTTATCCGGCCGTAATTTTAGGGAGCGAGACCCATTGAGGGAGCAAAAATGGATGTTCGGGACAAAATCATCGTGGTCACGGGCGCAGCTGCTGGGATCGGCCGAGCGCTCGCAGAACGCTTTGTTTTAGAGGGCGCAGCAGCGGTCGTTGCCTCCGATATCTCGACAAAGCTCGATGAAACATGCGAACAAATCGGTGCTCATCCAATTTCGGCCGACGTTGGAAATGAAAAGAGCATTATTTCGCTGATCGAACAGACCGAAGAACGCTTCGGCCCGATCGACCTGTTCGTCGCAAACGCGGGAATTGGTGGCATGTCCGGTGGACCGGAGGTTCCCGACGAAGAGTGGCAAAAGATCTGGGAGATCAACGTCATGCACCACGTTTGGGTAGCACGCCACATGATCCCTCGGTGGCAACAACGCGGCGGTGGCTACCTCGTGACCACAGCGTCAGCCGCCGGCTTGCTCTCAAACCTCGGCACTGCTCCATACACCGTCACCAAACACGCCGCGGTCGGTCTTGCCGAATGGCTATCGATCACCCACGCCGACGACGCCATCACCGTGTCGGTGCTGTGTCCCCAAGGCGTTCGCACCGCCATGACCGAAGGCGACGACCCTGCTGTCACCAACGTGGTGTCGCACGGACTTATCGAGCCCAGCGACGTGGCAGATGCCGTGATTACTGGGCTCGATCAAGAGACCTTTCTCATCTTGCCTCATCCCGAAGTGGCCGACTACGTGCGTAGCAAGGGTGACAACATCGAGGCGTGGCTCGGCGCCATGCGACGCCTACAGCGCAAGTTCTTTCCGAAGGGCGAGCCGGCTTCTTAGACGACGGGGACCCCCGCCATTGCCTCAGCAAGAACCTCGTCGGACAGGTCGTAATCGACCATCTCTCCGGACAAGAATGTTTCGTAGCTCGCAAGATCGAGGTGACCATGACCGCAAAGCGCGGTGAGGATGACGGTCTCTTCGCCGGTCTCCTTGGCCTTCTGTGCCTCTCGGATCGCTGCGGCGAGTGCATGGGTTGGCTCTGGCGCCGGGACGATACCTTCGGTCCGGGCGAACTGCAGCGCAGCCGAGAAGCACTCGGTCTGGCCGACCGAGATCGCTTCCACAAGGCCGAGGTCGTAGATGTGGCTGACCAGCGGAGCCATACCGTGGTAGCGCAAGCCACCAGCGTGAATTGGGTCCGGGATAAAGCTGTGGCCGAGCGTGTGCATTTTCATCAGCGGGGTCATGCCAGCTGAATCACCAAAGTCGTAGCGGAATTCGCCCTGAGTGAGCGTTGGGCATGCTGCGGGCTCGACGCAACGAATGGTCGGGTTCATGTTGCCCTTCATCTTCTCGCGAAGGAACGGGAACGACAGTCCACCAAAGTTGGACCCGCCACCGGTGCAACCAACGAGCACGTCGGGTGTCTCGCCGGCCATCTCGAGCTGAAGAAGGGCTTCTTCGCCGATGATCGTCTGGTGCATCAGCACGTGGTTGAGCACGCTGCCCAGTGCGTAGCGCACGTCTTCGTGTGGGGCGGCTTCACCAACCGCCTCCGAAATTGCGATGCCGAGACTGCCGTTGTGGTCTGGGTTCTCCGCCAGGAGAGAACGACCGTACTCGGTGACGTTCGACGGGCTTGGATGCACCGATGCCCCGTAGATCTCCATCATGGTCTTGCGGTGCGGCTTGGTTCGGTAGCTGGCAGCGACTTGCCATACTTCGCATTCGAGACCGAACTGAGCGCACGCAAAGGCAAGAGATGTGCCCCACTGCCCGGCGCCGGTTTCGGTGGTCAGCTTACGAATGCCGGCCTTTGCGTTGTAGTAGGCCTGCGGCACAGATGTGTTTGGCTTATGAGAACCTGCGGGGCTGACACCCTCGTATTTGTAGAAGATCTTTGCTGGGGTATCGAGCAGCTTCTCCAGACGTCGTGCACGGAACAAGGGCGATGGACGCCAAATCTTGTAGATGTCCTGGACCTCTTCTGGAATGTCGATGTAGGAGTCTTGAGAGACCTCTTGCATGATGAGGTCCATTGGGAACAACGGTGCAAAATCTTCGGGGCCCGCTGGCTCGCGCGTCCCGGGATGTAGCGCTGGGGCGGGTGGAACAGGTAGGTCGGGGACGATGTTGTACCACTGCGTTGGCATTTGATCTTCGGTAAGAAGGTACTTGTGCTGTTCCATCGGGACTCCTCATAGGTCAGAATCCC
>CAZHUR010000429.1:0-2805 GCA_964535395.1 uncultured Acidimicrobiales bacterium | reverse complement strand
CTTTGTGAGCTTCACGGCGTTGGCCTGGCCAACGCCGTGAAGCTCACAAAGAAGAGAATCCGGCCGAACCCTGTTTGGGCGCGTTCACGAATTTCGTCGTGTGAGGTCATCCTTGAAAGTTCGGGCAACTCTGCAGCGGCCACGCTGATCGCAAACACGCTGATCGGCAAGATGTAGACGACCTGTGCTTTCAGCAGGGCGCCACTGGCACCAAGAGCGATGAGCGATGCGAGCTGAATATCGACGATTGCCGAAATTTGTACGACGCCACGTCCCAATACCGCGCCGCCGAAACGGCTGATCACATCTCGCACACCTTGGCGCTTGAGGTCGAGTCGGAACGTGAGGTTCTTCGCCAGGCGTCTGACGCTCGGCACTTGTACGCCGAACTGGAGGAACGCACCGACCAAAAGGCCCCATGAGCCGAGGCGGGCAACCTCGCCGAGAACCTCGATGTTCGTGGAGATGTCTCGGAGGTCGGTGGTTTCAGTTGAGAACTCTCCAACGCCGAACAGCAGGACGCCACCGACGACAGCGGAGATCTGAGCGATGTTCCAGAGGACGGGTGCCACATAGCTCAAGAAGAAACTGCGGTGGCTGTTGAGTACGCCCAGACACCACGCGCCGAGCACGGTCACTCCAGCAGCAGGGAATGTCAAGCGCAACAAGCTGACCGCAAGATCAAAGCGTTCATCACCCCGGAAGCCAGGTGCGATCACCGAAACAATAATCGGTGCAAACAGCACACCCAGAACGACGAGGATCGCGGCGACGAGCGCGAGCAGAGTAGCGACGGCGCCGGCGATTCGGCCTGCCTCTTCCTCGTCGTTATCGAGGGATTCCGCGTACACGGGAATGAACGATGCGGAGAGCGTCCCTTCACCCAAGAGCATTTGCAGAACGTTTGGAATCCGAATCGCTGCGGCAAATGCATCGAAGGCCGCCCCGAGGGGTAGGAAGGCTGCAAAGACAGCTTCTCGAATCAAACCTGCAAGGCGCGACAGCATGATGCCGACCGCGATCAGCACTGAGGCAGAACGCTTTGGCGAATCCGCCGACGAATCGTTAGTTGGGGTGCTCACAAGAATCTTGACCACGGTACTTCTCTTGCTCCAGCGCTAGCGTTCAATGCATGTCTGAGTTGAGAGAGCTTTCAGAGGGGATGCCGGTCATTTATGGCGGCAACAAGATAAAGACCGTGTCAGGAGAGCTAGCTGACGCTTTCGAGCCGGGAGATTCGGTGGTCGTGGTGCAAACGACCGGGGATCTCATTCACATACCCGCTGACGTTGCTGCGGTAGCGACAGATGCCGTGAGCGCAGCGGTTCGTGCGTTCGAACAGATGGGCGTCGTTTCCGACGAAGCCATATCCGACTTCTTCAACCAGTTCGCAGATCGACTGTCGGACGACGACGCATTCTCACCCATCGCCGAGGCAAACCGGGCCGATATCGAAAAGGCGCGCGAACGCGGACGCAGCACGACGCGGCTCGAGCTGACCGACAAGATGCGCACCGACATGATCGACGGTCTTCGCGGTTGGGCGAAACAACCGTCCGGGCGAGGCGAAGTCGTCGAGCGAGTTGATCACGACGGGTGGAGCATCGAACAGGTCCGGTCCGGATTGGGTGTTGTCGGATTCGTATTTGAGGGTCGCCCGAACGTGTTCGCTGACGCCAGTGGAGTCCTGCGCTCGGGCAACACCGTCGTGTTCCGGATCGGAAGCGATGCGCTCGGCACCGCCGAAGCGATCGTTGAGCACGCTCTGCGTCCCGCCCTGGCAGCCGCCGGATTGCCCGAAGGTGCAGCGAGTCTGGTCGCGAGCGCGTCCCGGGCGGCCGGTCACGCGATGTTCAGCGATGAACGTCTGTCGCTTGCCGTGGCCCGGGGCAGCGGCGCTGCTGTTGCACAGTTGGGTGCAGTGGCACGCCAGACCGGTACCTCTGTGAGCCTGCATGGGACGGGCGGGGCGTGGATCGTCGCCGCTGCGTCAGCCGATGCAGAACGCCTTTCGGCGGTGGTAGGGGCCAGCCTCGACCGCAAGGTGTGCAACACGCTCAACACGTTCTGCATGCTCAACAGCGAAACCGAACGGCTTCTACCGGCGTTTCTCAGCGCTCTCGACGCTGCTGGCCAGGCCCGCAACGCCACCAGCAAACTTCACATGCCGCCAGATCAGATCGACAGACTGCCCGCCGAGTGGCGCGCCGACGCCGAAATCGTCCGAGCTGAAGGAACGGTGACCGAGCCTCGCACCAGCGAGATCTCGTGGGATTCACTCGGTGAGGAGTGGGAGTGGGAAGACAGCCCCGAGGTCACGCTGGTGATGGTCGACTCGGTCGACCAGGCCATCGAGTTGTTCAACGCCCAGTCGCCTCGCTTCGTAGCGTCGCTGCTGACCACCGACGATGGCGAGCGTGAGCAGTTCTTCGGCCGCGTGGATGCTCCTTTCGTCGGCGACGGGTTCACGCGTTGGGTGGACGGCCAGTACGCGTTCAATCGCCCGGAGTTGGGTCTGTCGAACTGGGAGTTCGGTCGACTCTTCGGCCGGGGCGGTGTCCTAAGTGGCGACAGCGTGTTCACGGTTCGCTCACGAGTGAGCCAATCAAACCCGCATCTGCGCCGCTAGCAACCTTGACGAGATCTTGAGTCGAGAAATCTGACTCCCACACCGAAGTTTGTGATGTCTATCCGATCAGGAGATCAACCACATGCTCACTCGTCCATCTCGCCGCGCCGGCGCTGTTGCTGTAGCGACAGCTCTCTGGCTTACCGGAGCAACCATTTCGCCGCTGCAGGCCAAAA
>CAZHUR010000428.1:0-2810 GCA_964535395.1 uncultured Acidimicrobiales bacterium | reverse complement strand
GGATTCTCTTGATAGGGATTCTCTTGATAGGGATTCTCAGAACTCATCGGTCTACATCGTAGTGCCGGCCCCTGACAGGCTGGTGAGTGTTCGGTGACAGATGATCATTTGGTCGAGGATTTGGTCGAGGTGCCCGCAGTTCGCGAATGGGTGTCGCTCATAGACGCGCAAGGCGAGACGTGGCTGTTTGACCTGAGCTTCTTCGCATCGAACTGGAACTGCATCTACGGAAACGGGTGTGCGGGCATCGAGGAAGCTCCTGATGTAGATGCCAAGCGTGGATGTTGTAGCTATGGCGCGCACTTTGCCGATGATGCAGACCTGGCGCGTGTCATGGACATCGCCGCTGCGCTGCCGGTCGATATGTGGGAAAACCACGAAGAGCGGCCGGCTGCAACAGCATCTCGGGCGGAAACCTTTGACCGACTAGTCGATGCCCTGACCACCCTCGATGAGGACGGGGACCGTATCACCAAGGTCGTCAATGGCGCTTGTGTATTTCACAACAGCGATGACCACATAACCGGAGCGGGGTGCGCGTTTCACTATGCTGCGGTCAAGAGCGAAGTTGAACCCCTCGAGTGGAAGCCCGAGGTGTGCTGGCAACTGCCGATACGGGTCGAGCATCACCTCGATGACAACGATCAGTCCACACACTTCGTGCGCCAATGGACGCGCAGCGACTGGGGCGAATCCGGGCTCGATCTTGGCTGGTGGTGCAGCGAAGCTCCAGAGGCGTTTAACGGCTCGACGAACGTCGCGCGCTATCTGCGGGCCGAGGTGGCTGCACTCGCTGGAGAAGAGGTGGCGCAATCGCTGATCAGCCACATCGACGACAGAAATGCACACGGAACGGGATCAATCCCAGTGGCTATGCCTCGTCGCAAGCGCTAGGCGCGGTTACTCGCTTTCACTCTCCGCTGAGTTAGCGCCTGCTTCATCAGCGCTGGCTTCATCCTTTGAATCCCACTCTTCAGCAAGATCGGCCCATGCGTCGTGTTCAGGCTTGTGCTCGCCCTCTTCTTCACCCGAAATGTCCTCAAAGAGGTCTTCAAGATCAACGTCTTGCGAGCGCTTGAGAGCTCGGGCTTCTTCGAAACGGCGATGGCGACCCTTTTTCACGGATCGGACCTCCAGGAGAGACTGCAATAGCCGCCCAGCTTAGCGCTCTCAGGTAGGCCGCGCGTACACCTGCGTGCTCATCACAGACAATTCTTCGCTCTTTTTAGGCTCGGGACCTGCCCCTTTGGGGCCTTCCGCGTTGGGTATCTGACGATTTGGTTAGCTCAAGCCGGTGACCTTGACCGGTATCCCAGAACGCTCCTCAAGAGACAGCTCGCCGTCGCCGGTGAATGCAAGGGCGGCTTCACCGCTCATGAGGCGTCGGATTGGTTCGCCTGCCAGCTCCGCTCTCCACCCCGAATTCAATCGGGCGTCTTCATCGCCGCGCACCAAAGCTTCGATGTCTGATCGCGTCCCGAGTAGGGCGGAGTCGATCTCGAGCTCGCGAGAAATCTGAGCAATCCACGCTGCGACGAGCGCGACGCCGGGGCGAAGATCTGCACGAGGTTGTTCGCCGGACCGGTTCTGTCGTTTGATCGGCGGGAGATCTTCTCCCTCCACGACCATCTCGAGAATTCTTTGCCCTGTGCTGCCGCGGGCGAGGCGATCGTCGACACCTCGTACCTGGCGCAGTTGATCGACGTTCTTTGGGCGTCGTTGGGCAATACCGACGAGTGCGAGGTCTGAGAGGATGAAACGGACTGGCTGATCCACCTCTGCGGCCTTTCGCTCTCTCCAAGC
Source organism: uncultured Acidimicrobiales bacterium (assembly GCA_964535395.1). Lineage (GTDB taxonomy): Bacteria > Actinomycetota > Acidimicrobiia > Acidimicrobiales > SHLQ01 > SHLQ01. The sequence continues at coordinate 1,007 of CAZHUR010000428.1, read as the reverse complement.
AGCGAGCAGACGTGCTGCTCCAAGCGACGCGCCCTTTAGTTGACGTACCGCCTTGATTCGGCGCCATGCGTCCTCGGGCTCTCGTTGTCCTCTTGGGGTGACGCGCAATGCTTCGAACTCGTCCTGGGCCCATTGCAGCCGGCCGCGCGATTCGAGATCGGCGGCAAGGCGGTCACGAAGTTCAAGTAGATGGAGCACGTCGCTCGCCGCGTAGTCGAGCTGGTCTGAGGTCAGCGGCCGCGCAAGCCAATCGGTCAGGCGCGAAGTTTTCGGCAGCGAGAGCTGCAGCACTCGGTCGTGCAGTGCCGCAAGCGACGGAGTTGAAAGGCCGGTGAATCCAGCGGCGAGCTGAGTATCAAAGATCTGATTCGGGATCACACCCGCCCAGTGTTGAAAGACTTCGAGATCTTGGCTGGCGGCGTGAAGAACGGCAACTCCGTCCGAGAGTAGTAGTTCGGCCAGAGGTTCAGGGTCGACGGCAAGAGGATCGATGAGAACGATTTCAGACCCGTTATTGATCTGAATGAGGGCGACCTTTGGGAAGTAGCTGCGCTCTCGATGGAACTCGGTGTCGATCGCGTAGTCGGAGTCCTTCGTGCGGTCGACAAAGGCCTGAAAATCTGCGGTGTCGACGATCACTTCGCCGCTATGTCCCGCTCCACCGGTGTCGTTTTCCTGAGTTCCCACTACTGGAGCGTAGCCGTGGAGGTGGGTTGGAACATTGTTCGGCCACGATCACTGTGGCTAGTCGACCAATGACCGAAGGCGTTGCAGCTCTTCGGGGGTATCGACATCGCGAAAGAAATCGGGTGAGGAGGTTGCGACGACACTCTCGGAAAACCCAGAAAACCCCCGGACGAGCGATCGCACTCCCGAGTCGTACCGGGCGATCAGCTGAGGATTGATTCTCGTGGACAAGGCAATCGCATGCCACTGCCTACGTCCACCGACAAGCGGGACTGCGATGTCGGCGTCACAAGCACGTCGAGTGTGTAGGAGCAGGTCTA
>CAZHUR010000427.1:0-2810 GCA_964535395.1 uncultured Acidimicrobiales bacterium | reverse complement strand
CTTCAAATGGTGAAATCGACATTGGACAGATCGCTCCGGTCCTCGGTGCGTTCGGACGGCGACACCCCGGCATCGAAGTCGACTTCTCCGTCGACCTCTCGGGGTCTCTCGCCGCACGCGTAGATCGAGCCGAGATCGACGTTGCGCTGCTCCAAGTCAGCGACGCTTCACTACTCCCTTCTGACATCGTGCTGTGGTCTGAAGCGCTCGTGTTTGTGAGTTCTGCCCACGACGACCATTCGACCGAGCCGCTACCGTTCCTCGACTTCGACTGCTGCTTCTACAACAAATACAGCCATTCAGTCCTCGAAGATGCTGGCGTCAACTTTCGAACGGTCTTCTCAGCATCGACATCAGCCGACGTTCGCTCCGCTGTCGAAGCCGGAATCGGTGTTGCGGTGATGGGTGCGAGCTACCTCGACGACAATGTGGTCGAGTGGCGGTCAGCCGCTGAGCTCGGAGAGCTTCCGGCCGTCCATCAAGTACTTCGAACCGTTCCAGGCGAGCAGTCCGAGGTGATTGCAGCACTGGTCGAAACCATCCGCGCTGAACTGACGACCACCCGCCCGGTTCGCCGCACTCCTCAAAGCCTGTAGGTCAGCACCTGGGTCACACATTGTCGGAGTTCTTCGACCGGAAGTTCGTCGCCAACGTTGAACAGCAGAGCGCGGTTGCCGTCGTAGGTGAACGTATCTCCGAACTGGTCTCTGAAACCCTCGACGAGAGTCGTGTTGCAGATGAAGAACATCGCGAAGTCATGGTCAGACTTCGCAGATGTAGGAGCGACACGAATCGTGCTGCCGCTACGCGACCGGGTTGTGAGAAAGCTCGGTTGATTCCACCGAAGACCCTCTTCAATTACCCCTACCCCATCGGTCTCAGCAGCGGTAACGAGGATAAGTTCTCGCAACTTGCACAGCTCTTTTGCGATGTCGCTTTCGTAGCTCGCAAAGGTGTCGGCTACTGCCGTAGGCATTGGTTGAAAGTCCTGACTCATCAGACGAGCCCCTCGGCGTCGATCGGGAACAGGATCTCGGTAAGAAGGTCGGCTTCCTCGACCTCGCCGGGGTTGTTGAGGTAGATCTCTCGTGCCGGCCCGGTGATGTGGTGGCCACGCTCCTGAAGCCATGCAGCTACCGTTGCGTACGTTTCACCCATGGTCTCGTAGCTACCACGGTGCACGATCGATGCAGCGGCCCCTTCTTCGAGCACGATGCACTGTGTGTCGTTACTAACCTCGGCCGATCCAATCACTGGCACACACATGGCAATGTCGCCAAGGGTGTCGCCGTCGGGCGCTTGGTAGTAGAGGGTGAATGGTGCGCCAGCAGGATCGACCCCCGCATCTGCAAGCCGTCCCATAACGGTTTCGAAACCGTGTGGGATAGCGGTGAAGATCGCCGAGTAGCTGGTGTCGGTGCGGTAGCCAATCGCGGTTACGGCAGGGTTGGTCTTAATAGTGACGGTGTTGGACATGGTGAACTCTTTCGTCTGGATCTGGCGGCGCAGTTGCTCCGCTTTTCGGTTGAGCTCGTCGCGTTGCAGTTCTAACGCTTCGAGATGTGACGTCAACAGTTCTTCGGGGTCGTCGAGTTCGAGCGCCTCGGCGATTTGAGCAAGCGGCATCGACGCCATCCGCAGGGAGCGGATTGCATCGGCTCGAGCAAGTTGCTCGAGCCGGTAGTACCGATAACCGGACTGTGGATCGATAAACGCTGCCGGCAACAAGCCGGACTCGTCATAGTTCCGCAGAGACTTGATCGAAAGTCGAGAAGCTCGAGCGAATTGCCCGATTGGCATCAACGTCATGAGTTTCACCTTCCGGCCTCCCCTAAGGGGAGAGTCAAGCACTTTCTCAGATTATGTGATTTTTGTAGTCGATCACCCCGCTACGACCTCCGGGCGGGTTCTATTTCCGTGACGTAGTCGACGAGGCGGCTGGCGATTTCGAAGGCGATCTCCGGGTCGTCAAGGTCGGGTTCGATCCATGCCTCTGACACTCGCCTCCAATTGTCGGCGCCGTAGAACACCCCTACCTCTGGCTCTTTGCCCAGCTCCTTGCGCCACTTTTTTTCGTTTGCGGTGACCCGTGCGATGACCGCCTCGTTCTTATCGAGTTCCTTGTACTCGCTGTGAAAACCGATCTCTATGGCCATGCCGTCTTTACCATCGACATAGCTGCGCCGGAGCATCTGGGCTTCGTAGTGCTCCTTGGTCGCAGCGTCGGCACCGAACCAAACCTTCACGCCCCTTCGATGCGCGCGAACTCGGACCTCGCCAATTTCCTCGGGCGACATTGCGCGCACCAACTCGGCTACCTCATCGAATACCGAAAGCTCCACACCAACGGGTCTCCTTGTAGTGCCGCAACGTTGCGTGAGTCGACAGGCTACCCAGCGCGGAACATCTCGTGACAGACCGATGCTTTTGGACTCGTGAGGAGATATGGTCGGGGTTGCCGTGGGACTGGCGATACGGATGGGCTGAACCATCGGGAACCGCGGCGTCATCTTGTGTCGTTCGCCTGGGCCGTTCTTGGAAAGTTCCGCAATGGCCCCACCGTTTCAACGTCAGCCGAGCTGCGCTCTCTGCTATGGTGAAAGCTCACAACTTCATCTGCCATCAGCCGGATCGAGAGAGAGCCTGACGCTTCACCAAAGCGATCGGGACGCCGAAGGTGCAAGACGGAAGGCCCGCCAAGGTCCCCGTCGAAACTCTCAGGCGAAAGGATCGACCCGGTGGCACTCTCTGGAGAGCCGGACCACTTCGCTGGTCCGCACCGACGGGGCACCATCTCTCAGGTTCAGGAC
>CAZHUR010000426.1:0-2814 GCA_964535395.1 uncultured Acidimicrobiales bacterium | reverse complement strand
GAGTGGCGATGCCCATCACTCATCGTCTTTCGAAGTCCGTTGAGTCCAACGATGTCGGCGTGTTCACCAGCGTGGGTGAGCAGCGCCTCGCCATTTCCTCCGACGAGGATCGGCAGGCGGTCCTGAGTTGGCGAGTCAATCGTCGCGTCGACGATCGTGTAGTGCTCGCCCGAGTAGTTGACCACTTCCCCATCGAGCAATCGACGGATGATCTCGACCGCCTCACCCAGCCGTTCCTTGCGAACGGAAGCCGCGTCGAACGCGATGCCCGTCGCAGGGAACTCGGTGGGCGTGTGGCCCGCCCCTATACCCAGCTCAAAGCGACCGTCGGAGAGCCGGTCGAGGGTCGCTGCCTCCCAGGCCAACTGCACCGGGTTTCGCATCTCGTTGTTGATCACAAACGTTCCGAGACGGACCGTGGTGGTTTCTCGAGCGATGGCGGCGAGGGTGACCATGGGCGAGACCATCTCGTTGCCAACATGGTCTGGGAGGGTCACCGTGTCGAAGCCGGCAGCCTCTGCTGCTTGTGCCTCAGCAACGAGTTCTTCCACCGAACCGGTTGGTCGGAGTTGATGTCCAACCCGAATTGCACGCCTGTTCTCTTCCACCACTGAGATCCTCGTTTCTTGATTGTGCTGAAGTCACCATCGACGCAAGCAGGTTATGCGCGTACCGTATAAGGATGACCCAGACCGACGCTCCGACGCACGACGAACTCGTCGCGCAGATGACCGGCGGCATGGTCAGCTATACCCCAAGCGACTTTATGGGAAGCGATCTGCTGCGAGCGGACGCTCGGCCACGGCCCGAGTTCAGGGCCGAACTGCGTCGCATCGACAACACTCGCAACGCCGTTCTCGTTGCTTCTCTACTCACTTGGGCGGTCGTAACCGTGTGGGTCGTGGCCGTACTAAATACGTGGTGGGCCGTCCTTATTGGCATGTTGTCCATTGCGCTCGTTCAGCTACGCATGTACATCCTCCATCACGAGGCTGCGCACCGCCTGCTGTTTTCAAACCGGACGATCAACGATGTCGTGGGCATCAACATCTTGGGTTGGTTGCCTTTGGGAACGGGCACTCACCACTACCGGCGCGGGCATGCAAACCACCACCGCGACGAATTCGGGCCGAACGAACCCGACTTCTTGCTCTACTCCTTTTACCCAATCGTGCGAAAGAGCTTTCGTCGCAAGGTGCGACGAGACGCAACTGGGGTCTCTGCCTACAGGTTGCTGAAGCCACGGTTTACCGGTCTGGTTCGGCCCGAGTTCCGTTCGATCAGCCTGCGGTTCTTTGCTGGGCAGGCCCTCGTGTTCAGCTTGTTTCTCCTCGCGGGTGAGCCGCTGCTTTACCCTCTGCTGTGGGTGCTTCCGTATCTGACCTTCTACCAGGTGCAGAACCGGCTCCGTTCCATTGCCGAACACGGTGGCATGACGCGATCGGACGATCGGCGCCACACCACGCACCATGTCGAGCAGCATTGGTTGCCATCGATCTTCATGACCCCATACGGCGTGGGCTACCACCTGGCCCATCATGTCGACTCGGGTGTTCCGTTTCGAAACCTGCCAAAACTGCATCGTGCACTGCGCGATGCCGGGTATCTCGATGGCATTCCGGTTTGGCCGAACTATCGAAGCTTGTGGAAGGCACTGCTGCGGGACGACTCGGCCGCCTAGGCTGAGCGTGTGGCACGACCAATACTTATCGCGTCGAATCGCGGTCCGGTCTCGTTCGAGATCACCGACGGCACACTTACCTCTTCCCGAGGTGCCGGCGGCCTGGTCTCGGGGATTGGCCCGCTGCTCGATGGCACCGACACGACCTGGATGGCCGCAGCGCTTTCAGAGGGTGATCGCCAGGCCTCGACCGAGGGAATTATCGAGGCTGAGGGTTTCCGGGTTCGCACTCTAAACATCGATCCGAACGACCTCGACCTCGCGTATGACGTCATCGCAAACGAAACGCTCTGGTACGTCTACCACGACCTGTATCAACGCTCGAGAGAGCCGGTCATCGATACCGAGTGGTACGACGCGTGGGCGGCGTTCCGTCGTTTCAATAGAACCTTCGCCGATGCAATCGTCGACGAAGCTGAAGAAAACGCAATAGTGCTGCTTCAGGACTACCACCTGGCACTCGCTTCGCCTCGCATCCGCGACGAACGCCCTGACGTGTCGACCGTGCACTTTAGCCATACGCCGTTCCCGGCCCCCGGCGCGCTGCGGATCATGCCCGAACTGGCACGAACCGAACTGCTCCTCGGCTACATGGCCGCCGGCGCTCTCGGCTTTCATTCCAGCCGTTGGAGTGACAACTTCATCGACTGCTGTCGAGAGAACCTCGGAGTTCGTCCGACGAAGACGTTCGTCTCTCCTCTCGGTTCAGATGTCGCCCAGCTTCAGGCGGTCGCAAAGTCGCCCGAATGCGAAGACGAACTCGCCGATCTTGAACGCATCGTCGGCGACCGGTTTGTTATCGGGCGCGCCGAACGGCTTGAACTCTCGAAGAACATTCTGCGAGGTTTCTGGGCCTTCGATCAACTGCTCGCCATGCGCTCGGACCTGCACGGCCAGGTCGTGTTCGCGGCCTCGTTCTCACCCACTCGCACCAACGTGTCGGACTACAACCTATATCGAGCCCAGGTCGAGGCCGCCATCGAAGAGATCAACGCTCGCTGGTCGACTCCGGACTGGACTCCAATCCACTACAGCGTCGCGAATAACTATCCCCGTGCCATCGCCATCCTCCGGCGCTACGACGCTCTGCTCGTCAACCCGATAAGCGATGGACTCAACCTGGTGGCGAGCGA
>CAZHUR010000425.1:1634-2819 GCA_964535395.1 uncultured Acidimicrobiales bacterium | reverse complement strand
CCGGTGGTCATCCGCACCCAGTACATGCCGTTCCACAGTCGCCTCGGACCGTATGACCCCCAACTGCTCGATGCGGTCGCCTATGGCTCCGACGTTTGGTTCGAAGCGTGGTCGCACGAGGCCTCGCTGCTTCCGGTCGATCTCGAGCCGCAGTTTCGCTGGATGCGGGAGCGCGCTTCGAACGGCGACACGTGGAACGGTCTGTACGAGGTGGCCCAGCGCGAGCCAGCGTACGTTCAGTCGGTTCTCGACGAGGTGAAAGAACGAGGCTCTGTCACCGGCGGAACGCTCAGCGACCCCAGGCCCGTCGAACGGGGCGGGGACGGCTGGTGGCACCGTTCGCTCGGTGTGCTCGCACTCGACTGGCTGTTTCGAATAGGTGAGGTGGGAATACGCCGCCAAGGGAACTTCGAGAAGGTGTTCAGCCCGCTCGACTCGATCGTTCCGGCCAAGGTGTTGGCCCAGCCGACACCGGACGAAGACAAGGCGCTGAGAGAGCTGATCACCCAGTCGACACGAGCGCTCGGTGTCGCAACAGCCAAAGAGGTGTCCGACTACTTCAGGCTTCCGATCCGAGACGTGCGCCGGCTCCTGCCGAGCGTGGTCGAGTCGGGGTTAGTTATCGAGGCTGAGGTTGAGGGATGGGCCCATCCCGCGTTTGCCGACCCCGAGGCAAAGATCCCCCGCAAGATCCGCGGAGCGACCGTTCTGTCGCCATTTGACCCGATTGTCTGGAATCGAGAACGAGCCCAGCAGATTTGGGGCTTCGATTACCGGATCGAGATCTACGTGCCCGAGAAGAAGAGGCGGTGGGGCTACTACGTGCTTCCGGTGTTGGTGGACGGGCACCTCGTTGGCCGGCTCGATGTAAAGACCGACCGCCACGACGGAGTCCTTCGCATCAAGGCAGCCCACGTCGAGGACGGACTCGACAAAGCCGAGGTGGCGCGTCGAATGGTCGCGGCGATCGAAGACCTTCGCCAAACCTGCGGAGTCGACTCGATTCATGTCGGTCGAAAGGGCAGACTCGCCACGGCTCTAAGGCAGTGCCTAAGCTAGACACGTGAGCAACGACATTTCTAAAACCCCGGATTGGGTTAAGGACGCCGTCTTTTACCAAATCTTTCCCGACCGCTTTCGATCGTCCGGCACGGTCGAAGCGGGTGCGAAGATCGAACCCTGGGA
>CAZHUR010000425.1:0-1534 GCA_964535395.1 uncultured Acidimicrobiales bacterium | reverse complement strand
GTGCGAGTGATCCTCGACGGCGTGTTTAACCACGCCAGCCGCGGGTTCTTTCAATTCAGCGACATTGCCGAGCAGCAAGAGAAGTCTGCCTATGTCGACTGGTTCAACGTTCGCGAGTTCCCGATCCTCCCGTACGACGAGGATAAGCCCGCCACATATGACGCATGGTGGGGTCTTCACGCGCTGCCGCAATTCAATACCGAACACCCACCGGTGAGTGAGTTTCTCTGGAACGTCGGCACTCACTGGATCGAGCGCGGTGCAGATGGCTGGCGACTCGATGTGCCGAACGAGATCAGGGCCGAGGGCTTCTGGGACGAGTTTCGCCGCAGGGTTCGAGCCGTAAACCCCGAGGCGTACATCACCGGTGAGATCTGGCACGAGGCTACCGATTGGGTCGGCCCGGACGGGCCATTCGACGGTGTCATGAACTATCAGCTGACAAACGCAATGATCGCGTATGGGATCGGCAACCGAATCAATCACGATGCCATCGTCGACAACAACGACTATCACGTCACACCGGGTCTGAACGCTGGTGAGTTTGCCGATCGCATCGACCACCTCATGAACATCTATGGCCCCGAACAGCAACAGGCCATGTTCAACCTGCTCGACAGCCACGACACCGGCCGGATCATGTCGATGGCCGATGGCGACAACGACCTGGTGGTGTTATGCCTATCGATCTTGCTGACCATGCCCGGCGCTCCGTGCTTGTACTACGGCACCGAGGTGGGTCTCGAAGGTGGGCCAGATCCCGATAGCCGCCGTGGGTTCCCATGGGACAGCGTCGACGACAACCCCGACCTGACCTCGGCTACTAAAGAGCTGATTGCGTTACGCCACAGCCAAGCTGGGCTGCGCTCCGCCGAGTTCGAACGGATCGGCCCGCCCCCTGGTCCCGACTACGGACGCTCCTATATCTATGCGCGAGGAGCAGGCGAAGATCGGGTCGTCATCGCCATCAACCATGCCGACGAACCAGATGAAGTCCCGGTTTCGCCCGACGTGCTGACCTCGACCGAGCAACTCCTGTGGAGTCGCGGAGCGGTGTCATGTGGGCCAATTCCAAAAAGTGACGACTACATCCTTGGGTTGCCACCTCGGTCTGTGGCGGTGTGGGCCGACCCGAAGTGACGTTGGAGTCGGCCGACACACCACGCAGCGTCCAGCGAGTTCTCGATGCCGCGGCCGACGCCGGGCTTGCGATCTCGCTCGTCGAGTACCCCGATGGAACTCGGACTGCAGTCGACGCGGCCAACGCGGTTGGTTGTGAGGTTGGCCAGATCGTCAAGTCGCTCATATTCGAGGTCGACGGTGACCTCGTCCTGGCCCTGACGAGCGGCTCCAACAGAGTCGACACCGACGCCCTTGTTGCGGCCGCTGGAGGCCAGACGTGTGGTCGGGCAAACGCCGACCAGGTGCGCGAGGTCACCGGTTATGCGATCGGTGGTGTGCCGCCCTTTGGCCACGCCACCAAAGTCCGCTCATTCTTCGACTCGACCTTGCTGGCCCACGAACAGGTGTGGGC
>CAZHUR010000424.1:0-2823 GCA_964535395.1 uncultured Acidimicrobiales bacterium | reverse complement strand
CGTGGCGGAACTGGCAGACGCGCCAGGTTTAGGTCCTGGTGCCCGAAAGGGCTTGTGGGTTCGATTCCCACCGTCCGCACTCCAACGAGATCACCCGAAGAAGATCCGTGACATGACCACGATTAATCCTGACGACCATCCAACACCCGAATCCACAGCATCTGAATCCGGCGTGTCTTCTGCGACCGAGGAAACTTCAACGTCAGACTTTGGGCGTCTAGTCGATGCAGCCCCGTTCGCTCTCGTCGCGATCGACAGTTCACAGAGACTTGCCCAAGCCAACGCGAGCGGTCGCCGCATCCTTGGCTTGGCCGCTAGCGAGGTAGTGGGTCGAGCGTTCGTCGATCTCCTGGCCGAGCCGGGCGACAGCCCCCTCATCGATGAGGCATTGCGAACCGCTGCGAATGGCGAGGTCGTGCAGCGGTCGATTCAGATTCGAGCCGCTGGTGTCCTGCGATGCATCGACGTTCGTTTCTGGCGACACGGCGGCTCGACCGATGATCGCATCGTCTTGGCCATGCTCGACCCGTCTGCGGCCCAAGATCAAGCGCGCCAAATCAGTTCACTCATTGCTCGAAGCCCCCAGGGTATGGCTCGGATCGTCGACGGCACTTCCCTATCAGCGGTCAACCAGCGTTGGGCAGAAATTACTGGACAACCAGTGAGCGAGGCAGCGGGTGCGGGCTGGCACGAATACATCGACATCGACGGGCGCAGCGACTTCCTCGCAGCCCTTCAAGAAGCCTTGGAACAGACCCGGGGCCTTCAGGGCAAGCTGCGGATCAACACCTCGCAGGGTGAAGAGCGCTGGCTCGAGGTGTCGGTTTCTCCGCTCGATCAAGCTGATCAAGGGTTGCTCACGTTCGAAGACGTCACCGAGGACCTCGACAACGCTCGGCGAGCCGACGAACTCTCCCGCGCTCTCGAGGCGACCACCGACCTGGTCGGGATTCTCAGCTCCGACGGCCAGGTTCTGCGGTGGATGAACGACTCGCTCAGCCACCTTCTGTCCGAAGACGCTCTCAGCGAAGACTTTGTCGATTCTCTCAACGAGGCGTCGCAGATTGCCTTCTCCGACGCTCTCGAGACCGTCGAGTCAGACGGTTCGTGGCGCGGTGAACTCGACCTTCGCACCGCCGCCGGGGACCTCTTGGCAGTTTCTGCAATGCTCGTGCCCCATCGCGATGTCGAGGGTGCTGTCGATGCCATCTCTCTTGTCGCCCGCGATATCACCGAGCTGCGATCAGCTCAGAATCAAGTTGTCGATATCGAACAGCGCATGGCGGCGCTGGTTGAGAATGCTGCCGAGCTCTCGATTCTCGTCGGCCGTGACGCAAAGGTCATCTACGCCACTCCTGCAGTCGAGCGTTTGCTCGAACATAGTGAAGGCGGCCTGCAGGGCAGCGACATCCTCGAACTCGTCCACCCCGACGACCTTCAAGCTGCCTACGATCTGGCGGCCGACGTTCTCGTCGACTCAGCTAATGACGAACACGACCACTTGGACGAGAACACGATCGTGATCGCCGAGGCTGCGCCCTCCACCGCAATACTTCGTGTTGCTCACCACGAGGGCTCCTACCGCACACTTGAAGTCACTGCGAAGGACTTCACAAACAACCCGGCGGTCGACGGAATCGTGATCAACGCGACCGACATCACCGAGCGGCTCGCACAGGCAGAACAGCTCGAGTCGATGTCGTTCCACGACGAACTTACGGGCCTAGCGAACCGAGCGCTTTTGATCGAGAAGCTACCTGAGGCGCTTCGCCGAGCGCGCGAACGCCGGACTCTCGTCGGGTTGCTCTCGCTCGACCTCGACCGTTTCAAGGTCGTCAACGAGTCGCTCGGACACCAGGCCGGCGACGAGATGTTGAACGAGGTCGCAGGACGCATCGAGAACGTTGTGCGTCCCGGTGACATCGTTGCTCGACTCGGAGGCGATGAGTTCGTCATTGCGATCACCGACATGTTGCGTCCCGGTGATGCGGTCAACGCTGCTCGACGTCTGCGCAAGTCGCTCACCCGCCCAATTCGAGTGGCTGGCGAGAGTGTGGTTATCACCGCATCGATCGGCATAGCGATCGCGGAAGGTGACGAGACACCGGAAGACCTTCTTCGAGACGCTGACACGGCGCTACACCGGGCAAAGAACAAGGGCCGCGATCTCGCAGTCGTGTTCGACGATCACCTTCGCGATCAAGCGGTTCGTCGCCTCGAGGTCGAGAACATGCTTCGACAGGCGATCGAGGATGACGCTCTCGTCGTGCACTACCAGCCGGTCCTCGACGTAAAGACAGGCCGGATTGAAGGTTCTGAAGCCCTCGTTCGAATCCAAGCAAGCGACGGCTCGCTCGTCATGCCCGGTTCGTTTATCGACGTGGCAGAAGATTCTGGCCTGATTTCCCAGCTCGGCCATCAGGTCTTAGTGAAGTCGATCCGCCAAACCGCCGAGTGGACTCGCCATACCCGGCCGGGCCAGCCGCGTCTGTCGATTGCAGTAAACGTGTCGGCTCGTCAATTGACCGATCCCAATTACACAGACAAGTTGCGTTACGAACTCGAGAATGCAGCTCTGGCTCCGAGCCAGCTGTCGCTCGAACTCACTGAGAGCGCTCTGATCGACGGCAACCCAACGATCGAACGATCACTTCAAGAGCTCCGCTCGCTGGGTGTCCGAATCGGCCTCGACGATTTCGGCACGGGCTTTTCTTCACTCGCCTACTTAAAGCGTTTCCCGATTAGCTTCTTGAAGATCGACCGCAGTTTCGTCGATGGCTTGGGCACCGACGAGAACGATTCAGCGATCGTGCGTGCCACGAT
>CAZHUR010000423.1:0-2825 GCA_964535395.1 uncultured Acidimicrobiales bacterium | reverse complement strand
TGGTTTCGATGTGCTTTCGGTGATCACGTTTGCCGGAGCCCCTTCGATCGACCGGGTGTATTCGGTCATCAGTGCGATCCTGTTCATTGCGGGGACGTTCATCCTCGGTTTGGGCTTTTGGAACGGAATCCAGCGCAGCCGAGTCGACGACGTACGCCTCGCGGGTTTGCTCGCTGTGGACAAGAGCTTCGTGCCTGCGGCGATACGCAACCGCCTGTGGGCAGCTGTTGTCCTGCAGATCGTCGTGTCGTTTACCTTCGCAGCTCTTCGACCAATCACCGAACAGGCCTTCGGAACCCTGGTGCCAACCCTCGGCATTGGGTTTGCGGTTCTTTGGGGTTCCCGCTTCGCCCAATTTCATAAGCGCGATGACCGGCGTTAAGCCGGGAGCGCATCGCGACAATCGTCGGCATCTCGGCTACTCTTCGGGTTACCCTGAAATGCTCGGGGCCTCGACGGAAAGAAAGTCAACCAGTGTCCGACCACGCTGCAGAGCGAACTGAGATCGACGCAAGTCCAGAAGCTTGTTTTGCCGTTGCCACAGACTTCGCGAGCTACACCGATTGGGCATCGGATATCAAAGAGGTCGAGATCGTTGCTACCGACGACAACGGCCGAGGCGGAGACGTGTCCTTTCGGGTCGCCGCAATGGGCCGCTCTACCAGGTACACGTTGCGTTATAGCTACGGCTCAAACCCGCTTCGTATGTCGTGGCGCCTCATCGAGGGTGACGTTATGGAACGCATCGATGGTGAGTACGAGTTTGTGAGTATCGACGATGGCACGCGCTGTGAGGTTCGCTACTACGTCTCGGTCGATATGCTCGTTCCACTGCCCGGGTTCGTGAAGCGTCGGGCCGAAGCCAAAATCCTTCACACGGCAATGGAAGACCTTAAGGCGCGCGTCGAATCCGTCGCGACGTGAGACTGGCTAGATGAACACCGTCGACCAAGATCGAGTGGACAGGGCACGCCAGCGCCTTGAGTCGGCCGCTCGCAAGCGATCCGTCGATGGCCTGCGGATCACAAAGGTCAACGCCCCGGTCGAAGGTGCCGAGCCGCTCCTGCTCAACCGCAAACTCACGATCGTCCGCGGTCTAAGCGGTTCAGGACTGCGCACGCTCTACGGGACCATCGACGGCATGCGCAGGGACGCAGCTGCTGACACCGGGCTCGGCGCCATCATCGCGGAGCCCGATGAAACCGATACCAGCATCGACCCGGGTCTCGAAGCGATCATCGAACGCTGCGAACAAGCAATCCTGGTCACCGAAGCCGAGATTCGCGGAGCGTCTCTGGCACTCGAAGATCTCGATGCGAAGATTCACGACACCCCCGATGCTCCGAACCCGTCTGCGCAACCCGAGTTCGATAGCGAGTTCGTTCCGTTCATTTACCAATGCCTCGATGTTTCCGCGGATGCCAACAACATCCAATACGGTCTTGAAGCGGTGCACCTCGATCCGCGCCGGGCGGCACTCGAAGCGGCATGCTCACCTGACATCGAAGATATTGACGACGTGGTGACCATCGACGACGCGGTTTCGGGGACCATGCTCTTTGGTGGTAACGGTGGATTGGGTAACTCAGACCTGCGCAAAGCTGAAGCTGAAGGCGAACTTTCCGAGTACGACATGGCCCCTGGCTCTCCGGCCTACGTGTTGGCATCGCGTCTCGATCACGTCGGCATTGAGACCTCACCCCTCGATGCCGTCGATGTGGCCACTCGACTCCTGCACCAGGTCGACCTGGCGAAAGCGCAACGACTTGAATTCGAAGCAGGTGTCCGAGCGGCCGGCGGCGACGCGAGCAACACCGTTGCCGAGCGCGACCGAACACGAAGTGCTCGTGGCGAGACGCAGCGCAGGCTCACCACACTCAAACACCTCAATGCGATTGCATACAACCAGCTTGCCGATGTTCCAGCCCGGTTCTCGCCAATGCCGCTCATGCTGGTCGATCCGTTCTTCGACATACCGAGCGACCTCGCCGAGGTAACGCTCTCCATGTTGCTCAGACGAACAGCGTCCTCCCAAGTCATCGTCGCGTGCGATAGCCCAGAGGTACACGACTGGTGCTCCGTAGCGGGTGAGGAAGTAACGTCGGTGCGCGTGGATGATTGGTTCGCACGCGAGCACGACGGATGGTAGCGATTGGTTTCGACGTTGGAGGAACCAACGTCCGTGGCGTCATTCTCGAGCGTGGTTCGGCCACACCGCTGGTAACTCGACGTTCGAAGACCGAAGCGAACGGCGATGTTCTCGTCGACACGATCGTTGAAGTTACGAACGCTCTGATGGCCGACATGGCCGAGATCGACCCATCGGCAACCCTCGAAGCTGTGGGTCTTGGAATGGCTGCCCTCATGGATGCGAGCGGCATCTTTCGATACGCGCCAAACATCCCGGGCGTCACCGATTACCCGCTCGTCGAGCGTGTGGTCGAACGACTTGGCGTTCCCGTCATTGCCGACAACGACGCAACAACAGCCACCTGGGCGGAGGCCAAATTCGGTGCTGGGGTAGGCCATGACCACATGGCCTTCGTCGCGCTTGGCACCGGTATCGGCACCGGGTTCGTTCTCGGCGGCGAACTGTATCGCGGTGCAAACGGGTACGCCGGCGAGTCCGGTCATATCACGATCGACATGAACGGACCGACCCACATCACCGGCGCCGATGGGCCGTGGGAGTATTTCGCTTCCGGATCAGGCCTTGGAATCCTCGCCCGACAGTGGGCGGGGGAGGGTCGCCTTGATGCGGCAGTAGACCTCGCTGGCAGCGTGGAAGATGTCCGAGGCGAACACATCAACGAGTTGGTAAACAC
>CAZHUR010000422.1:0-2836 GCA_964535395.1 uncultured Acidimicrobiales bacterium | reverse complement strand
GTACTACCGCCAGGCAATCACCGCAGCGGGATCTGGCTGCCAAGCCGCACTCGAAGCAGAGCGGTGGCTTGAGGATCAAGAAGACGCCGAGTAGTACCAACGCCAGTCGGGTATTTGAGCACAAAAAGCGGGAAACAAGCGAAGCACGTTCGCCGGGAATGCTTTTACCCATACCCTGGTTTCCAACGTGCACCATCCTCCACAAAGGAGAGCCCAAATGGCTTCAGACAACATTCAGAATCTCTCAGAGGCATCATTCGCCGACGCGATCACCGCCGACGGTCCAGTCCTCGTCGACTTTTGGGCTGAGTGGTGTGGGCCATGCAAGGCAATCGCTCCCATTCTCGACGAAATCGCCGACGAGAACGTTGGCTCATACACCGTTGCCAAGGTAAACGTTGACGAGGCACCGGGAATCTCTCGTCAGTACGAGGTTATGAGCATTCCAACGATGATTATCTTTAAAGATGGAGAGCCCGTCGGAAAGATGATCGGCGCAAAGTCAAAGGATGCAATCGTTAGCGAGCTTGCACAGCACGCATAACCTTTCCCCGCTACAGTCCCATCCATGACTACAAGCGCCGTACGGCCGCGCCTGGAACGGGGCGACGTTGGAGAGTTCGTTGTTGAACTCCATAGCCAGTTAACTCTCGCGGGATACCTCGTAGAGACTCTCCACCTCGACCGCTTCGGCGGCCGTACACATGAGGCCGTGGTTGCCTTTCAACGCAAGCGAGGCCTCGAAGGCAGTGGCATCGTCGGCGGCGAGACATGGAAGTCTCTCGACGAGGCTGCTCACAACTTTGGTGGACGGCTCCTCTGTCGCCGGACTCCAATGATGCGCGGCGATGATGTAGCGGAGCTTCAGTTGTTGTTGGGAAGCCTTGGCTTCGATAGCGGCTGGATCGACGGCATCTTCGGTCCCGAGACCGAAAAAGGAGTTGCCGACTTCCAACGCAACGCCGGGATCCCGGTAGATGGTGTTGCTGGACCCACGACGATTGCAACCCTGACCCGTTTGCGCCTCTCCGCCAACGCTGCACGACCAGTTGCAGCCATTCGCGAGCAAGAACGGCTTCGAAGCGGTCCAAAGAACATCGTTGGACGACGCCTCGTTATTGGTGACTTTGGTTTCTCTCCGGTTGTGGCTGGCGAACTGGGAAAGGCCTTGCGTCGCGCTGGAGCGCGCGTTTTGCTGCTCCATCACAACGACGGCTCTACCCACGCCCGTGCAGCGAATCAGTTCGATGCAGAGCTTTACGTTGGGCTGATGGCGGTCCCCGACGACGCCTGTGAGGCTTCGTTCTATGAAACAGACTCGTTTTCAAGTTATGGCGGCAAGGACCTTGCCAATTTCGCAATCGATGAACTCTCACTTGCGTTGCGCGTTCCTGGGACCGTTGTTGGTACTCGAACACCGGTCTTGCGAGAGACGCGAATGCCAGGGGTCGTCTTCAGACTCGGTCCACGAGAAGGACTAGCAGAGGAAAAGCGCGAGATTGCCAATGCTATTCACGACGCTCTCGTGCGCTGGGTGTCGGTACCGTCAGAAGAGTCGGCAGGCGCCGATCTGGGCGTCGCTCAACAACGCTAAACTTATCCACACTCGAACGTTTGTTCGTTGGTCCCTTTGTGCGCTCTAGTGGGGTTCTACTTCGCGATAATGCCGTAGATGCGCTCGAGGTCGTCCAGGTCGGCAAAGTCGATAACGATCTTGCCCTTCTTGGCTCCGAGGCTTACTCCAACCGACGTCTCAAGATGCTCGGAAAGCAATCGTTCGAGTTCGAGCAGCGCTGGTGCACGAGTTGATCCAGCTTGCGACTTCGTCGTTGGTGAATCTGAGCTCGGGGTGTCACGGAGATCGATGTCCTCCCCTTTGACCAATCGTTCGATCTCACGCACAGTGAGATCGTTTGCTACCGCTCGTTCTGCAAAATCGACCTGTGCTGCCTCGTTCTCAAGACTCAGAATGGCACGAGCATGTCCTGCACTAAGGCGGCCTTCGGAGACCAAACGCTGAACTGTCGTAGGTAGCGATAGCAAGCGCATGATGTTGGCGACAGCCGAACGCGACTTGCCTACCCGCTTTGCGATCTTTGCCTGCGTGAATCCGAAATCATCTACGAGCTGCTGATACGCCGCTGCTTCTTCGAGTGCATTGAGATCCTGGCGATGCAAGTTTTCGACAAGTGCTTGCTCGAGAGACGACATGTCATCTGCTTCTCGCACGATCACTGGAACGTCTTGTAATCCCGCTCTTTTGGCGGCTCTCCACCGGCGCTCACCAGCAATCAACTCGTACCCATCGCCGTCTTTGCGAACCAAGATTGGTTGAAGAACACCGAGTTCACGAACAGACGCCGTTAACGAGTCGAGTGTCTCCTCATCGAAGTAGTCCCGGGGCTGATATTGGTTTGGATGAATCGAAGAGACAGCCACGGTTTGAAACGTTGCGTCGGCATCGTTGGTGACATCGGTTGGGATAAGAGCTCCAAGCCCTCGGCCCAAACCACTCGGTCGGTTCACAGTTCTCCTTGTCGATCATCGGGCCGCACAAACTCCATCACTGGATTCGCATTCGCCCCAGGCCCACTCTCTGCGTTCTCTTGGTGAGGTGGCTGGCTTACCGTTTCTGGGCTCACTGCACCCGGGTTCACCTCGTCACGAAAGTCGAGAATCACATCATCGACACTGCCGTCATCGGAAGTGCCGGCACGATTGAGCCCAATGCCAGGTGCAATCGGCTGTTGGGGTCGTGGCTCGCCGAAGTCGAGTTCATTTCACAGAAACTACGTCGCAACCGTCCCTTATGCACAACTGAACCTGCCTTCCCACT
>CAZHUR010000421.1:0-2863 GCA_964535395.1 uncultured Acidimicrobiales bacterium | reverse complement strand
TCGGCCTTGCCATGCTCGTCAACGGAGACGACCCAGCGCGCCCGACCGAGGCCGCTGCTCGTGCTGGTCTGGCACTGCTGAGCGACCTCGAGGTGGCTGGTCATTTCCAAAGCGTCGTCTTTGACGATTTCGTTGGCGAGCTTCAAGCAGGCCGTCTTGCGGCGACGATGGCGTGGTCGGGTCAGGCCGCCGCACTCCAGCTCGAGTCAGATCAGTTCGAGTTTGCCATTCCTGAAGAGGGCGCAATCTCGTGGTTCGACACGATGGTGATCCCGAGGAACGCCGTGAACTATGGGGCTGCAGCTGCATGGATGAACTGGGCATACGACCCGGCCAACGCTGCACAGATCAGCGCATTCAACCTCTACGTTTCGCCGGTTCTTGGCACCGACGCTGCGCTGCGGGCAATGGGTGGTTTCGAGGCGACGCTGGCGAGCAACCCGCTGATCTTTCCCGACACCGAAACTCGCAACCGACTCTTCACCTGGGGGGACCTCGACCTCGGCTTCGAGCTCAACCTCGAAGCCGACTTCGAAGTGCTGACCAGCCGAATCGGTTTCGCCAGCTAACAACCTCGCTAGTGTCTTCGAATGCACTACTTCGATGACGCTACCGACGAGATCGCCGACAAGATCTTCGCCTATGCACGGGCTCGCACGCGCCTAGACCCACAACCGCTCAACTTCCC
Organism: uncultured Acidimicrobiales bacterium; assembly: GCA_964535395.1. Taxonomy (GTDB): domain Bacteria; phylum Actinomycetota; class Acidimicrobiia; order Acidimicrobiales; family SHLQ01; genus SHLQ01. The sequence goes on along the minus strand of CAZHUR010000421.1, from coordinate 2,175 downwards.
ACGGACCGAAGAAGAGCTACGTTCGTTGTGCGGGCCGACGGTCACCCGAGAAGGCATCGGGGGCGAGAAAGCGCTCGAACTGTTTACCGATGTTCTCGAACCTGCATCGCTCTCTGTCGACCACACCAAGTACCTGTCGTTTGTGCCGGCTGCTCCAACCGAAGCATCGGTGCTCTTCGATCTCGCGGTCGGTGCCTCGTCGATCTATGGCGGTTCGTGGCTTGAAGGGGCCGGCGCTGTTTATGCCGAGAACGAGGCGCTCGATTGGATTCGTGAGCGTGCTGGTATGCCCGAAGGATCGGCCGGTGCTTTTGTTCCCGGCGGCACCGTCGGAAATCTGTCGGCACTTGTGGCCGCTCGTCATCGAGCAGCTACCGCTCTCGGCGATGACCGTCCGGCCCGCTTTGCCATCATCGCGTCGGAAGAGTCGCACTCGTCGATAGAAGCTGCCGCGTTGGTCATGGATTGCGACGTGATCTTGTGCGAAACCAACGAACATCGCAGGATGACCGGCCCGGCGGTTGCGGCCCTTCTCGACGAGCACGGCGACCGAGTGTGCGCCGTCGCAGCAACGTCTGGAACGACCAACCTCGGCATCATCGACGAGCTCACCTCGATTGGTCAGGTGTGCCGGGATCGGGGCGTGTGGCTGCACGTCGACGGCGCCTACGGCGGAGCGGCGCTCGCGAGCGATCGCGCTCGTCCCTTGTTTGCCGGCCTTGAACTCGCCGACTCGTTCATTGTCGATCCGCACAAGTGGTTGTTTGCTCCCTTCGATTGCTGTGCGCTCCTCTATCGAGAGCCAGACGAAGCGGTGAACGCTCACGCTCAGCACGCTGGCTACTTGTCGTTCCTCGACAACTACGGCGACATGAACCCATCGGACTTTGCCATCCACCTGACGAGGCGGGTACGAGGCTTGCCGTTCTGGTTCAGCCTGGCAACCCACGGCACCGCTGCGTACGAAGACGCGATCAATGCCACGCTCGACACAGCCGAAGCTGCCGCCGACCTCGTCCGAGAGGCTGAACACCTCGAATTGGTGCACGAGCCAAACCTGTCGGTCGTGGCCTTCCGGCGCAAGGGCTGGGACGCAGCGCAGTATCAGCAGTGGAGCATCGACACCATGGAGAGTGGACTCGCCTTCGTGACGCCATCCCGACTGGACGACGAACCGATCTACCGCTTCTGCATCGTCAACCCCCGCACAACCACCGACGAAATCGCCGAGATCATCGAAGCCCTCCGTTAACCACCGGGGACAGGCCCCAAATAGCGGGTTTGGGGACAGGCCCCAATCAGCGGGTTTGGGGACAGGCCCCAAATAGCGGGTTTGGGGACAGGCCCCAAATAGCGGGTTTGGGGACAGGCCCCGCTTGGTTAGGTGGCGATTGCTCCGCCTATGACGGTGCCGTTTGGGTGGTTTCCGTCCGGCGAGCCGTCGGTGTCGTAGAACACGAGGCTTTGGCCAGCAGCTACACGATCCCTCGGTTCTGCCCACACAACCCGGTCGTCTTCGACCGTCGCCGCCAACGCCTGGCCGTGAGCACTCGCCTGCACGAACGCTTCGCCAGAGAACGACTCGTTCGCCCATACGGGCTGACGGAAGCTGGTTTCGGCGTCTTTGAGCGAACGGCGCGGACCAATTGTGACGATTGATTCGGTGAGGTTCACGTCGACGACAAACTGCGGCTCGCTCATCCCCGAAACGTTGAGGCCCTTGCGCTGGCCCACCGTTACGAGTTCGGTGGCTGGAACCTCGCCGACCTGGGTGCCGTCTTCGGTCACGATCACTCCAGGGGTTAAGCCACCGCGCGCTCCGAGAAATTCTTCTCGTCCGCCGTCTTTGGTGATGAAACAAACATCTTGGCTATCGGGCTTGCCAGCGGTCAGCAGACCTCGTCGTTCCGCTTCGGCGCGAAGGTCGGGTTTGTTCCAACCTCCAATGGGCAGCGCTAGCCGTGACAACACGTCTTGTCCGAGCATGTGCAGCACGTAGCTTTGGTCCTTCAGCGGGTCGATGCTGCGTTGCAGCCGGAAGGTGCCATCGGAGAGTGTTGCGACTCTGGCGTAGTGTCCTGTGGCGATCACGTCGAACCCCAATACCGCTGCACGCTCATAGAACAGGTCGAACTTGATGTGGCGATTGCACTCGATACATGGGTTCGGTGTGCC
>CAZHUR010000420.1:0-2870 GCA_964535395.1 uncultured Acidimicrobiales bacterium | reverse complement strand
CCACTGTTCCGACCATGATCGTGGCCCAACGCGGTTGGCCAAGTGTGTGGCTCATGGTGGCTACCGTCATCGGCGGAACCTTCGCTGCTGGCGGAGCCAACGCAGTAAACATGTACGTCGATCGAGATATCGACAAGATCATGAACCGCACCAAGGGTCGCCCGCTCGCCACTGGTGAGATCGAGCCCCGCAACGCTCTCATCTTCTCGGTATCGCTGCTCGTCGTTGCCTTTATCTGGCTCACAGCGTTTGTCAACCTACTCTCCGCAGTGTTTGCTCTTTCTGCGGCGGCCTTCTACATCTTCGTATACACGCTGTGGCTGAAGCGCACCTCGAGCCAAAACATCGTGATCGGCGGTGCCGCTGGGTGCATGCCCGTCCTCGTTGGTTGGGCTGCGGTCACAAACTCGGTTGGCTGGGAGCCAATCGTGTTGTTTGGAGTCATCTTCTTGTGGACGCCCCCACACTTTTGGGCGCTCGCAGTGAAGTATCGCGAGGACTACTCGGCCGCCGACGTTCCGATGCTTCCATCGGTGACCACGTTGGAGAGTACGTCAAAGCAAATTCTTGCCTACACGGTTGCGGTTTGGGCACTGTCGTTGGTCTTTACTCCAGTTGCCTCCATGGGATGGATCTACACCGCTACTGCAGTGCTTGCTGGTGGGGCGTTCACGCTCTACTCCTATCGACTGTTAAAGGACCCAACTCCGCAGCGTGCAATGAAGGTGTTCACCTTCTCGATCACCTACTTGTCGGTGCTCTTCATCGCCATGGCAGTCGACCAGTTGGTCCTCTAGAGCCACGTCGTTTTCGTAGCGTTTCGGTAGCCGAATTCGCGCGGAGCGCGCGAACTTTCTGAAGATATGAACAACGTTCAAGATGTGACGTTGGTCTCTCGTCTGGACCTAGGCTTAGAAGCCGCGCGAGCACTATGTTTTACGACGGGAAGATACGCCGTTCGCGGCGAAGAATCCCCTAACCTTTCCTGGGCACTTGCGTCTAACGCGCAACCACTTTCAAGGTGATCAAATTTCGATGACAGTAACTGAATCGCCGACCGAGGCTTCCAATCACATCGAAGCAGCACATGAGGGCCACGCGTCCCCTGCTCCGGGCGATGGCCTCTTTCGTCTAATCACCTCAAACGACCACAAAGATGTCGGTCGTTTGTGGATCTCCTTCTCATTGCTGTTCTTCCTCGCCATCTCCGCTCTCGGCGTCGTAAACGAACTCGAACGTCTTTCTGTCGACCCCGACATCTTCGGCAGCGTGAGCCGAGCCTTCCAGGCTTGGACACTGTTCCGCACCGCTGCGATCTTCATGGTCGTCATCCCGATGTTCATCGGTCTCGGGACGGTCCTTACTCCCTTGCAGGTCGGGTCTGCATCGATTGCCTTCCCTCGCCTGGCAGCTGCCTCGTTCTGGGCGTGGCTGTTCGCATCGGTGATCCACGTGGTCTCGTTCCTCGCCGACGGTGGCCTCGGCCCAGCTCAAACCACCAGCGTCCAGTCGACACTGCTCACGATGTCGTCACTCGGGTTCATGATCGTGGCCCTGCTCGGAGCGTCGATCTGCATTGCAACGACGGTCGTTGCGTTGCGCCCAACCGGAATGCTCTTGATGGAAGTTCCAGCCTTTTCTTGGTCGATGCTCGTCGCTACGTCGATCTGGCTGATCTCGCTTCCGGTCATTATCTCCAGCCTGATCCTCGGCTACGTCGACCTTCAGGGTCAGCCGTTCCTCGACCTCGGGAACCCCGAACTGCTTTGGTCTCGAGTTGAATGGGCGTGGTCACAGCCCCAGGTCTTTGCCTACGCAATCCCGGTACTCGGCATTCTCGCTGACATCATCCCGGTTCAGACCAAGACCCGTCAGGCGGGGCGCCCGGTTCTGATGGGCATGATCGGTGCGTTCGGAGTTCTCTCCTTTGGCGCGTGGGCCCAAAGCGCATGGTCGAAGGGCGCAGACGAACTCTTCGTCGATGGCAACCTCATCTACGAAGAGTTCCTCTACCTCGCATTCGGTCTTGTGATCTTCCTGCCAGCGTTCGGTGCGTTTAGCGGAGCGATGGACCAGATTCGCCGCGGTAAAGTGCCAAAGCCTGGTGGCGCCCTGATGGGAGCGGTGTCGGGTGCGCTCACGCTCCTCGGTGCGGTCGTCGTCGGCGAAGTTCGCGTGCTCGCCAACCTGTTCGACTTGGCCGGAATCAATATTGGCTTCAACGCACTCGTGTCAGACGGTGTTCTGGTTTCGTCCTCGACCGGCATCTTGATCATGGTGATCGGTGCCTCGATGGCGTCTGCGGCCGGGGCGCTCGTCTTCTGGGCTCCAAAGATCTTCGGCGGCTACGCAGGAGAAGGACTCGGAGTTGGCGCTGCAATGGCTCTGATGATGGGCGCCGTGATCGCGGGGGTTGGCAACCTCATCTCCGGCATTGAAGGCCAGCCAGATGACATTCGCCTCGTCACCAACGCCGATGGCCTTATCGCCACCGGAAATCTCCTGTCGCTCGTCGGACTCGCAATGATCGCTAGCGGTGCTCTGATCATCATCGGCATGATCATCCCGGCCATGGCGAGCAAAGAGATCATCCCCGACGACCCATGGGAAGGTCACACGCTCGAATGGGCGGCGCCTTCTCCACCACCATCTGGAAACTTCGTCGAGCCCGTTGGCGTTGTTCGCTCTCCAGAACCATTGCTCGACGAGCTTGAGGAGGCCCGCTGATGGCTAGCCCAGCAGTGTCCGCACCGCCAGCACCAGAACTCTCGCGAAACCGCACGCTCGTCATCGGCACCGCCTTTGCGTCAGCTGCGGTGATCATGCTCTTTGTTGGCTTGTTTGCGGTCTATATCTCGATCCGCCAGAAC
>CAZHUR010000419.1:0-2880 GCA_964535395.1 uncultured Acidimicrobiales bacterium | reverse complement strand
GGGCTCGGGTGGGCGTGGTGCTGCAACCGTGGACGCTTCGGCAATCTCGTCACGAAGACCAGGCTCGACCACGAGGCGGCGGCCCAACGTAAACGCCTGCTGGTTCATTTCAATGGCTACGCCGTTGAGTTCGATCGCTTTCTCGATCGCCGCCGAAGACACCGGTATCAGTCCCATTTGGTACGCCATGCCGACGACCAACATGTTCGCAGCTGGTTGAGAAGCCCAAACGTGTCGGGCAATTGCCTCGGCATCGATCCACACGTTCGCCGACGCATCGGTCGCTGAGTCGATCCGGGTTCGGAACCGCTCGATCTCTGGGAAGGTCTCGTGTTCGATGCTCGAGACCATCTTGCCGGTCGGTACTCGGCTCGTAGAGACGACAGCTCGGGTCCGGCCAGGCTCGCCCCTATCGAGCACGGCGGGCATCGACCCGCCAACGACATCAAACAAGAGAAACGCGTCAGCGGACCCAACCCCCACGCGAGCAGCGCCGTCATAGGCTTCACTCCCAAGGTGCAGGTTCGAGATAACTTGGCCGCCCTTTTGGGCCAGGCCGGTCTGGTCCAGGCTCGTCGCTACCTTGTCGTCGAGCATCGCTGCAGTAGAAAGCACCTGGCTCGCTGTGACCACCCCTGTGCCGCCAACGCCCACGATCAGCAACGTCGACTCTGCGGGCAGATCTGGTTCGGTCGGCCGCTCGCCAGAGGCGTAGGCGACTCCTGCAGCTTTCTTCGCAACCTTGTCGTCGGGGTCGACCTCGACGGTGACAAAGGCGGGGCAGTTTCCGCCAAGGCAGCTCAGGTCGTAGTTGCACGACTCTTGATGAATCCGAGTCTTGCGACCAAACGGAGTTTCGACGGGGTGCACGCTCATACAGTTCGATACTTCGCCGCAATGACCGCAACCCTCACAGATCGCCTCGTTTATCATGACGCGAGTTGTCGGGGTGGCGACAGTGCCGCGCTTGCGTTGACGGCGCAGGTCGGCAGCACAGCCTTGGTCGTAAACCAGGGCTGTGACTCCGGGGATATCACGTAGTTGCAGCTGAACGTTGTCGAGTTCGTCCCGATCGACGACCCTCGCTCCCTTGGCAAAGACATCTCGAGACGAGTACTGGTCAACGTCGTTGGTGACGACGACGATGGCCTTCACTCCCTCGGCCTCGAGCAGTCGTGTGAGAGCGGGAACTCCCATCTCTCCGGCTGCGTCTTGGCCGCCGGTCATAGCAACGACGTGGTTGTAGAGAACCTTAAACGTCACATTGGCTCCAGCCGACACGGCTTGGCGAATGGCGAGCGAGCCCGAGTGAAAGAGTGTTCCATCACCGATGTTCTGAAAGCGGTGGTCCTCGTCGATGAACGGAGCCGTCCCGACCCACTGAGCGCCCTCGCCACCCATTTGGGTCAGTCCTTCGGTGCCGCGATCCATCCAGACCGCCATCGTTGAACAGCCGATGCCGGCGGCGCCACTCGATCCTTCAGGGAGCACCGTTGAACGATTATGAGGGCAGCCCGAGCAGAAGTACGGCGTACGTCCAGGCAGCGCTTGGTCGGCAATAAGCGGGATACGCTCGCGCTCTTTCTTGAGTTTCGCTGGGTCGATCTTGAGTTCGAGGACTCGCCGGAGCGGTTCGATCAGCTTCTGTGCGTTCAGATACCCTGCGCCAGGAACGAGCGTGTCGCGGTTCCAATCGCGCTTGCCGTAGACCCGAGGAGGATCAGCGTCGTCATAGAGCGTGTCGCGCACCTGGGCTTCGATGAACGAACGCTTCTCCTCGACGACAAAAAGTGTTTCGACCGATGAGGAGAAAGCACGCAATGCCTGCGGTTCGAGAGGAGAGATCATTCCCGGCACGTAGAGGCCAATGCCGAGTTCCTCGAGCTGATCACCAACACCGAGCGTTGCCAGGGCATCGACAACATCACCAACAGGCTTGCCTGCAACGACGATGCCGAGCCACGGACTGGTCGACCCAAACGACCTGTTCATCGCGTTCTCGCGAGCAAACCCCAGCGCTGCTTCGTTGCGTTGGCCAAAAAGTTCTTCTTCGAGCATCAACGACATCGGGGCAATGAGGTTGTTGTCCATAGTCGGACGCCACGGTTCGCCATTCACCTCGTGGGTGTATTCGACGATCTCGGGCATGCCAGCGGAGGTTGGAACGGTCGCAAAGCCGTCAGCGACGTCGGTGTGGACCTTGAAGCCAACCCACAGCCCAGACGCCCGCGACAGTTCGAAACCGAAACGACCGAGGCGAAGTACGTCCGCGACGTCTGCCGGATAGAGCACCGGCATGCCAGCGTCGTAGAGCGCAACCTCCGATGCCGATGGAATTGTTGACGACTTACATTCGGGATCGTCGCCAGCACATGCCAGCACTCCCCCATAGCGACCAACACCGGAGAAGTTGGCGTGGCGGAACGCATCGCCGGACCGATCTACACCTGGCCCTTTGCCGTACCACATCCCCAAAACGCCGTCGTAGCGCTTTGTTCGTTCGAGTTCGGCCATCTGCGCTCCCCAGATGACCGTGGCGGCGAGTTCTTCGTTGACGCCGCTGATGAACGACACGTTCGCTCGATCGAGCACGTTCTTGTGCTTAGCGATGATCGACTCGATTCCCGCAAGCGGGGAGCCTCGGTAGCCGCTGACGAGAGTCGCGGTGCGCAGCCCGTTTGCGACGTCCACTCGGTTCTGGTCGACGGGCACGCGCATGAGGGCCTGAGCTCCCGAGAGCGTGATCGACCCTTCGGTCGACGACATGCGCTCTGTCAGTGAGAATTCCAGGTTGGTCATTGGTGTCGAACACTCCGCACGTCGTTATCGGTCTTGTTGAGCTGCCTCGTTGATCGCATCTTCAAGCTTCTTTCGGGCTTT
>CAZHUR010000418.1:0-2891 GCA_964535395.1 uncultured Acidimicrobiales bacterium | reverse complement strand
CACTAAAAGTGCCCCGCTCCGCGGCTCTTCAGTGTAAACGATCCGATTCCGGGAGGTGTTGGACCACCCGATCGGATTTGCTGCTCCTCAGGTGCCGTTGCCTCGCCCGCGCGTAGAGTCCCACGCAGACCCGGAATTATCACGGGTGAAGGGTTCCTTCGGCGGAGTCCGACCAGACAGCTCGGCGTCGATCACGTCGAGCTTCCATCGGGCCTTAGAAATGTCGATTCTCAGGTCGGCAACTTCGTGGCCTGTCTCGGCTCCCTCCGCTTTCTCGAGCACCTCTCGATAGGTGCTCGACGCGTCGACGAAGCGTTCCTTCAACTTCTTGTCGTCCGCGAGCGTCACCCGAGGGTCGAGATCGAGGATGAGGTCGCTCATGGCCTGCAACTCGGCCTGCGTTGTGGTGCGAGCATCGGAAGTGGTGACCGCACGCCGAGCTGTCTTGTTTCGAGCTGAGATGACCGAGGCGAGCGCGAGTGCTCCGGCAACGATTGCGAGGATGATGAGGATCCGCATACCGGCAAAGATACCCGTTTCTTGATCGATGGGCGGATTGTCGTCGACCGCTTGGGCTTCGCTGCCCTCGGGTATCGGTGCGAAGTTGTCCCCGAGCACCAGCAGTTCGAGCGCTGCCTCGCGGAAGGAGGCCAGCGGATCGGAGCGATCGAAGTCGGCCATGACCTGGCCGATGTTGAAGAACGGGAAGACCGTTGTCGCTCCGCCGGCCTGATCACCGGTCACGAACAACAACGTCGATGGTCCGTCGGCCTCGGAAAGAATGTCGAGCGTCGACTGAGCGAGTAGGCCGGCCGCACTTTGGTTGGGGTCCTCCTGGACTTCGAACGAGCGGTCCGTAAACGCAAATGCGAACTCATCTCCAAGCTCGGCGACGAGTTCTTCCATCTCGGCCTCGGACAACGTTCCCGAGTCGTCCCACCATTGGTTCTCGAGAACCGATTCGGCAATGACGGCCTGGAGTGAACGCTGTTCGCCTTGATCCTGAGCAGACAGTGGCGATGAAGCGACGCCGAAGGCCACGACCGCGAGTATCAACGCAATGAGCCGTCGCGGTGACAGAGAAGCGGTCAGCTTCACCCGGCATCCTCCATCGCGACGTCAGCCTCGCCGGAAGAGTCAGGGGTTTCGGAGGTGTCGTCGTCTGGTGCGTCGATCAGGTCGATGCCTTCGATGTCTTCGTTCGTGAGGGTCATCAACTGATCATTGGTTGGATCTTCGATCTCGACCATTCGCACTGCGTGCCGGGAAACAGCGGCCTCGAAGAGGTTGCGCGCGGTCCGCCCGTTGCCGAAGCCCTGTCCACGATCTTGCGCTGCGAAAAAACCGAGGACAGCCTCCTCTCCGGTCTCGTCGAGGTGATACTCCTGACCGCCCGAGATGAGGCTAAAGATCTTGAGGAGTTCGTCGTCGTCGTAGTCCTCGAAGAGAATGGTTCGGGGAAAACGCGATTTCATGCCCGGGTTGGCTTCGACCAGATCGGCCATTTCGTTTGGATACCCGGCGAGGACCACGACGACGCTGTCGCGTCGGTCTTCGACCAGCTTGACCATCGTGTCGATTGCTTCGCGGCCGAAGTCCTTCTCGCCACCGCGCGTCAGAGAGTACGCCTCATCGACGAGGAGCACCCCCTGATCGGCTCGATCGAAGAGTTCGTTGACCTTGGTCGCTGTTTGGCCAACGAATCCAGCCACCATTCCCGAGCGATCGGTCTCGACGAGGTGGCCCTTGTCGACAACTCCGAGGCTTCGATAGATCTGAGCGAGCAGGCGGGCAACGGTGGTCTTACCCGTGCCGGGGTTGCCGACGAAGATCAGGTGGCGACTCGAATCGGGCACCGGCAGACCGCGCTCGGCTCGAAGCTTTTGAACTTTCAAAAGCGCAGCGACGAGCTTGACCTCTTCCTTTACCGAATCCAACCCGATCAACGCATCGAGTTCTTCGAGAAGATCATCGAGGTCGCGCTCGGGAGGCATTTCCTCTTCGGTGACTTCGGCGGCTGGGGTGGGCGAGCCGCTCGTGGCCACAGATGCGCCCGAGTTGACGTTGCCGGACTTCATTGCCCGCAACATCATCGACCGGAACTGCTCGACGCCGCTCAGTTCGTAGCGGCTTGTGTAGTCGTCAAGGCCAATGGCGGTGTGGGCCATGCGCAGCGCCTGTTCGTAGTAGACGCTCGAGTAGGCGGTGTTCGATTGTTGGTCTACGGCCAGGATCGAGTTGAACAACCCCGAAGGCTGGTTGAGCCACGACCGCTTGCCCTTGATCAACCCAGCGGCGCGCACGTCGGCTGGTTTGGTCTCTGGTGGCAGCAGGTCTGGGAAGTGTTTCTCGAGTGCGATGATGAACGCTTCGAGCTCAAGATCCGAATGACTGTCATCGCAGTCGATGAGCGCGGCCGAGGTGTTGAACGCGTCGAGTTGCAAGTCCTTGCGGAGCTGCTCGGGGTCACGTCGGAGTGCGGAACTCGAAACAGGTTCGAGGGTTGCCATCAACGAATCGATGAAGGCCTCTACCGAGTTCGCAAGTCCAAGATCAGGTTCTGCCATACCGGTCAGCTTAGGCTCTTGGACCGGAGCGGCAATTCGCGCATTAGCCTCGCTGCCATGATCGATCTTCGAAGCGACACCGTCACCCGTCCCGGGCCCGAGATGCGTGAGGCGATGGCAACCGCGGTTGTGGGCGACGATGTGTGGGGTGATGACCCAACCGTCACTGCTCTCGAGGTCAAGACGGCGGCGCTTCTCGGGATGGACGATGCCGTGTTCGTTCCCTCTGGCACCCAATCAAACCTGTGTGCATTGCTGGCTCATTGTGCTCGCGGCGAGGAGTACATCGTGGGCCAAACAGCGCACACCTATAAGTACGAAGCT
>CAZHUR010000417.1:0-2891 GCA_964535395.1 uncultured Acidimicrobiales bacterium | reverse complement strand
CCTCGGCTTGCTCGAACTCGGTGTTCAACCCGGTGACGACGTAGTCGTCCAGACCGCCACGTTCGCGGCGACCGCGTTCTCGGTCGTACACGCTGGCGCAAACCCGGTCTTCATCGACGTCGATCGCCACACCGGCAACCTTTGCCCCGAACGACTCGAAGAGTTCCTTCAAAAGCGCGCCGCGTCCAACAACCTGCCGGCCGCGGTCGTGCCCGTCGACCTATTTGGCTATAGCGCGGACTACGACGCCATCAACCGGGTGTCTGCACAGTGGGATGTCCCCGTCCTCCAAGACGCAGCAGAAGCGCTCGGCACAAGTGGTCAAGGCGCAGCGGCCGCCACCCACGCAGACCTTGGGGTCTTGTCGTTTAACGGCAACAAGATCATCACGACCAGCGGCGGGGGAGCGCTCGTTGGAGACCCACAGATGCTCGACCACGCACGCAAACTCTCGACCCAAGCCCGAGACGACGAAACCTGGTACGAGCACACCGAGATCGGGTTCAACTACCGCATGTCGAACGTGCTTGCCGCCCTCGGCCGAGCACAACTCGAACGACTTCCAGACTTCATCGATCGTCGCCGTCACGCACACGGGTTCTACATCAACAACCTGCCCGAGGTCGAGTGGTTCCCAACCGGAGTCACCCAAACCTGGAACCACTGGCTCAGCGTTGCGTTGTTGCCAACGCGAGTCGACGCGATCGTGGTGTGCAGAGAGATGCAGCGACACGGCATCGAAGCCCGACCGTATTGGAAGCCCATGCACCTCCAGCCTGTCTTCGCCAACAACGAAGCCGTGGGTGGCGAGGTCTCCGAAGAGTTCTTCGACAGAGGCATCTGCCTGCCGAGCGGCGTCGAACTCGGAGTGGACGAACTCGAGCGTGTTGTGAACGTACTTCGCTCGCTCCTCGACGAGACCATGTTGGCCACGGCATGACCCGAGGCGTAGAACGCGAAAATGTACCGGCCTGGAAACGGGCTATGGACGTGTCGGTGGCAGGGTTTATCCTCGCCGCTGGCTCGCCTGTGCTCGCGATCGTCGCGCTCGGCACCAGGGCGTTTCTCGGCCCGCGAGTTCTCTATTATCAAGAACGCGGCGGTCACGGCGGCGAAACCTTCGAAGTCGTCAAGTTCCGGTCGATGCAACACGAACAGGACGAGGATGGCCGCGAGCTTTCACTCGAAGAACGAGCACACCCGTGGGGCGAGTTCTTGCGTCGCAGCAGCCTCGACGAACTTCCTGGCCTCATCAACGTCCTTCGCGGTGAGATGTGCCTCGTGGGCCCCAGACCCCTCGTTGCTCGTTACCTCGATCGCTACGACCACGAACAATCTCAACGACACCGGCTGCCGCCCGGACTCACCGGCCTCGCCCAAACGAGCGGACGCAACCTCGTTTCGTGGGAAGACCGCTTCGACCTCGACAACCAATACATCGACGAGTTGTCGATCAAAACCGACCTTCAGATTCTCGCGACCACGGCATGGCACATGTTCACCCCGTGGCTTGACCGAGGAACAGGCCATTCACCCGAATTCTTCGGCTCCGAAACGGTCGAACAGAACAACGAACTTCTTGTGGGGAGCACCACAGCATGACCGACATCATCAGCACCGGTACCGCGCAGCAACCGCCAACGCCCCGCGACGATGGCCTGATCAGGCCAGCGACACCTCTCCAGGCGGGCATGTACTTCCACGCCGTGGCCCACCCGGGTACGGGCGTCGACGTCGAACACGTCACCATCACGACCGAGAGCGACGTCAACCTCGACACGTTCTTCGCCGCATGGCTGAAGGTCCTGAACGAATTCGAAGAACTCCGTTCGGTGGTCCGGCTGGTCGAGGGAAGGCCGTGGATCGCCGCGAACCAGGCACAGCCGTTCACTCACGAAATCTACGAATTTGAGAATTCCGACAACACCGAGGCCGAGATCGCCGAGCTACACAACGCCGACCGCGCCCGAGGCTTCGACCTGGAGGACGGCCCGCTGATGCGATTCAGCATCTGCCGCGTCAAAGGCGGCCAGACGTCGATTCTGTGGTCTTTTCATCATCTGCTGCTCGACGGACGATCGTTCCCGCTCATCCTGGAACGAGTGCTCTGCGCGTACGAAGGACGGCCACAACCCGAAGCGGGCGACGTTTCGATGGCCGATTACGCACAAGCCCTCCAAGGGATAGATCACACCGAAGCGAAACAACGCTGGGCCAAGAAACTCCAGTTACTCGATGGCCCGTCATCGATCCCCGCCAACAGCACCGACGCCGGTGTTCGTGTGGAAGCGCTCGAGACCCAGCTCGGTGACAACCTCAGCGAATCGATTCGTGCGCTAGCCCGCTGGACGGGAGTCAGTGTTCACACGGTCGTTCAGGCAGCGTGGTCTCTTCTGCTGCATCACCACAGCCAGAAGTCGACCGTCGCCTTTGGCAGCACGCGCGCTGGTCGTCATGTCGTGGCCAACTCACAAGATGCCATCGGGCTGCTAATTGTCACCGTTCCGTTTCTCGTCGACTTCGACGACCAGCCCAGCACCCTCGAACTCCTTACCCAGATCAAAGACGAGCAGCGAGCGCTACGCGAACTTGAGACCACTCCGCTCGAACAGATCCAGCAGGCGAGCGGACTCGGGGCCACCCCAATATTCGACTCGCTCGTCATGTACGACGACGCAACGCTCGACACGCGGATGCGCGACCGCCTGGGTGCCGACACGTCGTGGTCGTTCGACTACGCAGGTCAGACGAACTTCCCACTCACGCTGCTCGTCTATGGCGAGGACGACATCGTCGTGAGGCTCGAACACGACACGGCAAAGCACGATGCAACCGACGCCTCGGCTCTGCTCGCCCGGCTCGTAAACCTGTTCATATCGATGACCGAGAAC
>CAZHUR010000416.1:0-2899 GCA_964535395.1 uncultured Acidimicrobiales bacterium | reverse complement strand
CTGTTCATCAGATCAGACCGCCGAGCCAGCGCTCGACGGTGATCCGGTCGATGAGTCAGCCGAGGCGGAGTCACCCGAAGCAGCGTTGCCAGAAGCAGAGTCGCCAGAAGCAGAAACCGTACCGGCACCCGACGATCCACCTGTCATCTTCAGTGCGGCCGACATCGAAGAGTTGGAGCTGGCTGTGGCCTCCGCCCGAGATGTCTTAGACCTGGCAGAGGACGCTGCGCGCGACGCAGAGAACGCCGCCCAAGATACGAGCCGTGAGGCCGAGTCGTTTCGAGAAGGCGTCAGTGCGCGTGCCGACGATGCGAGCGACTCACAGCAAGACGCGGTTGAGGCTGAGCGCGACGCGGCGAACGAAGGAACCGACGAGGCAGCCACAGAAGCAGCAGAGGCTGCACAACTCGCCGCAGACGCATCCGCCGGACTGGTCGCCTGGCGTCAAGACCTGCTCGCAGCCAACGAGGAGGAGTTGGCGGCATCGCTGACTGAGAATGTTGCCTTGCGAGAACTCCGCGACGCCGAGTTCGCGCTTGCGATGGCACAAGACGCTCTCGCCGAGGCTGAAGAAGCACAGGACCGGGCCGAAGACCCAATCGTTGAGCCAGCCGACTGGCCAACATGGATGACCCAGCCCGAGTCACCAATCGAGATGGTTGCCGTCGATGTGCCACGAGTTCCCGTGGTGACGCTTCCAGACCTGTCACAGACGACCGAACTGAGCTCCCAGATCGAATCCGAGCTGGGCGCGGTCATCGCGCCATCGTCGGGCATTGACGTTCTCACCGCCAGCTGCATCGCCGATGGCGGCACGCTTCAGTACGGAGTAGACGAGACCGCAACCGACCTGTTCGACGTTGCTCAAGACGGGTCCGGCCTGGTCGACATCGTCGACGAATCTCGCAACGTCGAGTTGGAGGTGAACGCCGATGGCTCGGGTTATTTCCAAGACCTCACCGGATCGACCTTCGTCGAGGTCTCTCGTAACGCAGATGGATCGGGCACCTACCAAGACCTCACCGGCGCCCGTTTAGTTCGCCTCTTCGTTGACGGCGATGGATTCGGGACCTTCAAAGACCTAAGTAACAGCAACAACTACGAGTTGGCCTTGAACCCTGACGGATCGGGTTGGCTGGAGGATCTCAGTGGCTCGACCTTCGTGGTGGTCCTGGTGCGCAGCGATGGATCTGCGACCTATCGCAACCTCACGGACAATCTGCTCTTCTCTGTGGAGGTCAACGCCGATGGATCGTGGCTCTTCGATGACCTCTCCGAGGGTCGCGATGAAGAGCTGTTCGTCAACGCTGACGGAACCGGCGCATACGAAGACCGCTCGGGGGAACGGGCCATAGAAATCGCAATCGGTAACGCCGGCGCTGCTCGGTACCGGGACCGGTCGGGCGAGCAAAGTGTAGAAATCGTGTTGTTTGCCGATGGGTCGTGGCTGTACGAGGATGCCTCCAGTCAAAGAGATCGCACGCTGTGGGTAGCCGCCGACGGAACGGGCTGGTTCGAAGACACCGGCGAGTCGGGCCGGCTGTCGGCCGCAGACACCGCGCCGCTCACCGCGATCGTCGAGCCATTGCTGAGCGCCGCTCAAGACGGCACCCTGCTGCATCCGGACTTACTCACTGCAACTCCAATGCCCGAGTTCGCAATCGCCGACCGTTTCCCGTCACTTGGGTCGCTCCCACAACTCGCGCCACCATGTGCGACGGTGCTGCGGTTCGACTCGTCGGTTCTGTTCGACTTCGATAGCGACGTTCTGCGGCCAGCGGCCGAACCAATTCTCGACGAAGTCGCCGACGTTCTCCAAAGCAATGGTCAGACGATCGAGGTGCATGGGCACACCGATGCAATCGGCACCGACGAGTACAACCTCGATCTATCGCAGCGCCGTGCTCAGGCGTTTGTTGAGGGTTTGATCGATCGGGGCGTGACGTCTGAAATCGTTGCGATTGGCTTTGGTGAAAGCCAGCCGATCGCCCCGAACGAACGGGCCGACGGCAGCGACGACCCAGTCGGGCGACAGCTCAACCGCCGAGTTGAGGTCGTGCTATTCGAAACCGGCTAGCGAGAGTAACCGTTCGGCCTTTTTGTTAGACGGACATTTCTGGGACGTTGTCGGGGATGACGAGCTCGCCTGCGGTTAGTTCGGCAATCTCTTCGACGGTTACACCCGGCGCTCGTTCCACGAGGTGGAACTTTCCGTCCTTGATGTCGAGTAGGGCCAAGTCGGTGAGAACCCGATTGATGCAGTTGGCTCCGGTCAGCGGCAGCGTGCACTGAGGGAGGAGCTTCGACTCGCCATGCTTTGAGGCATGGGTCATGACGACGATGATGTTGTCGGCTCCGGCCACGAGGTCCATTGCTCCGCCCATGCCCTTCACGAGCTTGCCCGGGATCATGTAGCTCGCGATGTTGCCGGATGCGTCGACCTCAAAGGCGCCGAGCACCGTCATGTCGACATGACCTCCGCGAATCATCGCGAACGACTCGGACGACGAGAAGATCGATGCGCCAGTGATTGCGGTGACGGTCTGCTTACCGGCGTTGATCATGTCGGCGTCGAGCTCGTCCTCGGTTGGGAACGGCCCCATCCCGAGCAAACCGTTCTCGGACTGCAGCATGACCTCGATACCGTCGGGGATGTAGTTCGCAACCAGCGTCGGGATTCCAATGCCCAGGTTCACGTAATAGCCATCTTGCAGTTCTTGAGCGACCCGCTGAGCCATTTGCTCTCGTGTCAGTCCCATCTCAAGCCTCCCTCACCGTGCGTTGCTCGATACGTTTTTCAAACTAACCTTGGATCAGGCGATCGACGTAAATGCCGTGGGTATGGATTTAGGCTGGGTCGAGTTCGCCCGGCTCGACGATCGCCTCGACCTCCACCACG
>CAZHUR010000415.1:0-2900 GCA_964535395.1 uncultured Acidimicrobiales bacterium | reverse complement strand
GCGTCGCGCGGAGATCGCTGCCGGAACAGGTGCAGCGCTGTCGGAGACCGTCGCACGTCAGCTGTTCAAGCTCATGACATACAAGGACGAGTACGAGGTTGCTCGGTTGGCGCTCGACGCCGATATGGAAGCCAAGGCCAAAGAGCTCTTTGGACCCAACGCCGTTCTCAGCTACCAGCTCAAGCCACCATCGCTAAAGAAGATCGGCTTCGACAAAAAGATCGCGATGCCCTCGAAGGTTGCGCGAAAGACGTTCTCGTCATTACTCAAGACAAAACGGCTTCGGGGCACTCGAATGGATCCGTTCGGCAAGTCTGAGGAGCGCCAGATCGAGGTCGAGCTGATCCGGGAGTACCGCGAATTGGTCTTCACGCTCCTGGCTGGACTTCGCGGTGACACGTTCGATCGAGCGGTTGAGATTGCAGATCTAGCCGACCAAATCCGAGGCTTTGACGACGTGAAACTCGAGAATGTTCGACGGTATCGCCAACAAGTTACCGAAGCGTTAACCGCGCTAGGCTAAGGCAGCATTTTCGTCAATCGCAGAGGAGTGTCGACGTGGGCATCTCAATTAAGGACATCGATGGCCTGAAGGCCCTGATCACCGAAGAGTGGAGCGACTGGACCGATTCGGTCGAGATCACCCAAGAGATGATCAATACCTTTGCCGATGTCACCAAGGATCATCAGTGGATCCACGTCGACATCGAGAGGGCAAACGCTGGCCCGTTTGGTGGCCCGATCGCCCACGGTTTTCTCACGCTCAGCCTTGCCTCACATTTCAGTGAGAAGACCTTCCCAGACGTAGACGATCTACTCGGCGTACTCAACTACGGTGCTGACCGACTGCGCTTCCTGAACCCCGTGCCCGCGGGCGCAAAGGTGCATGCACGGTCCCGAATCGTCGACATGACCGAGAAGCCGAGCGGCGTCTTGATGAAGACCGAGATCGCTATTCACGTAGAGGGTGACGAACGGCCGGCAGTACTTTACGAATCCCTTGGTTTAATGCTTGGTTAGAAGTCCCTATTGGACTTGCCGACTCGGCCACAACAATGTGAGGCTCTCGCAATGCTCAGCGCAAACTTTGACATAACCACCATTCGACTTTTCCTGCACGTCATGGCAGTAACCGTTTGGGTGGGAGGCCAGATCGTCATGATGGCGCTAGTCCCGATCCTCAAAGAAACAGGGGTCGAGGGTCTTACAGCCAAGGTCGCGAAGGGTTTTCAGAACGTCGCTTGGCCTGCGATGGCCATTGCAATCTTCACCGGCTTCTGGAACCTGCTTGCACTCGGTGGGGTTGATAAGACGACCGGTTGGAACATGACCTTCGGCATCAAGTTTCTGTTTGTGCTCATCTCGGCCTTTGGTGCACTCAGGCATGCAAAGACAGAAGACCCAAAGCAGAAGGGCCTGTTCGGAGCGATCGGCTTTGGCAGCGCGATCATCGCGACCTTCCTCGGTATAGCCCTCTAGTCAACGCAACTATGTAGCCAACGCGGTCACTTAGCCAACGCGTTCACGTGGCTGACCGACCGTCTGCGACGAGATCTCCAATCGCGGTCATCAGGGTCTCGGCGTTTGCGAGGTGGTCGTCGGATTCGAACAAGATGGGCGCTCCTGCCCGAGCGATCACGCGGTGTGTGCCGAGACGGGGCTTGGGAAGCGGTGTGCCCGGTGTCCACGCGTCGTTCGCGAACGCAAAGCCGATCGGGAGAACCGCCGCGTCAGCTGCGGTGGCGATTCGGGAAACGCCCGGCCGACCGGGCCCGACGCAATTGACTTGATCTGCGGGGCGGGTGATCCTGCCTTCGGGCATCATTGCGGCGACCTGACGCTGTTTGAGCGCCTCGATGGTCGTGGCTTCGGCACGTTCACGGTCGTCCTTGCTGAAGGCAATGCAACCAATGTTACGAAGGAATGCACCCGCTGCTGGATTGACGAAGAAGCGTGAGTTCACGGCGATGCGAGTGGTGATTCCAAAGTGTCCAAGCAAAATGAGCGACCCCACGAGGTCGAACAGGCTTGAGTGATTGGCCGTGATTATCAACGGACGATCCGTGGGTAGCTCAAGCTTTTGAGGCAGGTCCACCGTGGAACTGAGTCGGGCGAGCAGTCGGGAGCCAAGAACCGCTCCGGCGTATCGCTTCTCGAAACCTGTGGCAGAGAACAACAGGTTGGCCTCACCTTTACCGAACATTGCTGTCTGCACGGCTCAAGTGTAGGCAGGTTCAACTGTGCGGCTACGATCTGGCTGCTCCGGCTCGGTGCCGTTCGAACGGCCATCGGAGGGAAAATGGAGGTAATCCTGTGGTCGAACCTGACTTTCTTGACTTCTCAACCCTGAGTCTGCACGCCGGTCATCAGCCAGATTCTGAGAACGGTGCACGCGCTGTGCCCATTTATTGGTCGACATCGTTCATGTTCGACGACACCGACCACGCGGCGGGCTTGTTCAACTTAGAGATTCCGGGCCATATCTATTCCCGGATCTCCAATCCGACTACCGCGGTTCTCGAAGAACGAATAGCGGCGCTTGAGGGCGGCGTTGGCGCAGTGTGCACGGCGAGCGGAATGGCGGCATTTCACCTCGGCGTCGCAACGCTCATGGGCGCAGGCGGTCACATCGTTGCTGCCCGGAACCTCTACGGCGGCACGGCCAACATCTTGACTCAAACGCTTCCACGTTTCGGGATCACGACCACCTTTGTCGACCCTCGCGATCCCGCTGCGTTCGAGGCGGCGATCACCGAAGACACTCGTCTCGTCTATGGAGAGACGCTCGGCAACCCCGGCATCGAAGTGATGGACATCGAGGCAATAGCCGACGTCGCCCACCGAAATGGCCTGCCGCTCATGGTCGACTCCACCTTTGCCACGCCCTACTTGATCAAGCC
>CAZHUR010000414.1:0-2910 GCA_964535395.1 uncultured Acidimicrobiales bacterium | reverse complement strand
ACTAGCTCTGCGAGTGAAAGCCGATCATGTTGCCCTCGGTGTCACTCACAAGAGACACGAACCCGTGGTCACCGATCGAGAACTTCGGACGGATAATCGAACCGCCTGCTTGCTCGACCCGACCCTGCTCAACTGCGCAGTCGTCGGATGTGAAATAGACAGCTGTTCCTCCCACGCCAGGTGACGCGTGTTCCATCTGAACCAGAGCACCTGCTGCACCGTGTGACTGATAGTCATCCTCGAACGCACGCATCTTCACCGACGCATCGTTTGGGTCGTCCATCGATACGAGCGTGGTGCCGAGAACAACCTCGTAGAACTTCTGTGCCCGATCGATGTCATTGACGTAGATGTCGAACCAACCAACTTTTCTCATCATGATGAGCATTCCTTTCGTGAACCGAGGGCCTGTGCCTCCAAAGAGCTGTGCTTTCAAAGAGCTGTGCCTGAAGGAACAGTCAAACAAGGTCGCGACGAGAAGGATTGTAGATATCAGACATCGAACAGTTTTTGGAACTGTCCGGGGCTGTAACCAGTCAGATCACGGAACGAGTGAGTGAAGTGAGATTGGTCGGCGAACAAAAGTGAGTAGTCCTGTCGAAACGAGCGCTGAAGCCGCAGCACTTTGAGCAGATCGTGCGGTGAGAAACCTGTCTCCGACTTGAGCTTGCGTTGAAGCTGACGAGGCGACAGACCAGCGATTGCAGCCATGTCTCTCACGCTGTTGATGTCGTCGAGGCTGTTGAGGATGGCGGCGGTGATCGGATTTGGTGTGACGAGACCCCTCTCTTGGAGAACGCGAATCAGCTCAGTAAATAGCGGTGCCTTGTCACAGAAGTCGACTTTGGTTAACTGCCGATTGGTTTCGATGAGCGGAAGATCGCCCGTGTAGCCCTCACCGATGTAGTGGTCAACAGTGCTCGCCAGATCCCGCCAGACGCCCGGATAGAACTGAATCCCCACATAGTGAAACGAGCGACCAAGGTTCAGCGTGGTGTGCTCGGTCTGCAATGCAGTAACGCCAGCAACATCGGTGTTCGTCTGGTCGAACATGATGTTGACACATGCATCAGGAAGGGCGTGAAGCGTAAAGTCTTCACCCAGTTCGACCTCGGTTTTCAATTCCCAAAAGCAGTGCACCAGCTCCGCGATCGAGCTGGGCGGGTCGGCTTCAACATAGGACACCGACCGGACCGACTTCTCAATACCATCTTTGACCGGGTCGTACATCCTGCTCCGAGTTTGTAGCTACGAAGCCCGAGCTTAGAAGGACGCCCTGGCTGTAGGCGAGCGATCTCACCCCTTGCAATGAATTCAGAAAGTGATGATGATGATTAGTAGGCGTTCGCTACCAGGGGGAAAGGGAATTACTCAAATGGCGGTTCAATCAAAAGAGAAGCGACTTGCTCAGATATACGCGATGCCGTTCGCGAGCGTGTATCCGCATTACGTCACCAAGGCGAAGAAGAAGGGTCGGACTCAAGAGGAAGTCGACAAGATCATTCGGTGGCTGACCGGCTTCACACCGAAAGGACTTCAAGCTGCGCTCGACAAGCAGATCAGCTTCGAGACCTTCTTTACCGAGGCCCCGGAGCTGAATCCTGGTCGAGCGCTCATCACCGGCGTCGTGTGTGGCGTCCGAGTCGAAGAGGTCGAAGAGGATCTGATGCGCGAGATTCGCTACCTCGACAAGCTCATCGATGAGCTAGCTCGCGGCCACGAAATGGAAAAGATCCTCCGCAGGTTTTAGTCGCTATCTCGAGTCGAATGGTGTTAGATGGCGAGCTCGAGAACACTTGCCCACACCGCATCTTCGAGATCGACCGAGTCGACATTCTCTCGCGTCGTTCCCGGCAGACGGGCACCGGGTTGTGCCGCGACCGCCGATTTGATGCCTTCGAGTCGATCCCAGAAGCCGTCGCCATCGAACGAGTTCGGATCGACGACCAGATAGAACTGACCAATGTTGTGATGTGGGCCCTCAGGTGTCTTCATGCCGGTCATCTCCGTGCTCAGCAACGAACCGGTGAGGGCAGCGGCGAGCACTTCAACCATGAGCCCGAGCCCGTAGCCCTTATAGCCACCTGCCGAGAGCATCGAGCCTGCGAGTGCTTTGGTCGGGTCGGTCGTGTCGTTGCCATCGGAGTCGACAGCCCAGCCAATCGGAATCGATTCGCCAGCGGCCTCAGCCATCGTGATCTTGCCGAGAGCGATCGCTGAAGTGCTGTAGTCGAACTGGAATGCGACCCCGCCATCGCGAGCTGGCACCGCCATCGCAAGTGGATTCGTGCCCAGCATTGGTACAGACCCACCCGGGGGAGCGACGCGAGCTGTCGAGTTGGTAGCTCCAATGGCGAGCAACCCAGCGTTTGCGAACTGTTCGGTGAAGTACCCAAGCGAAGTGCACGTATGACTATGTTCGATCGACAGTGCAACTGTTCCATTGTCCTTGGCTGCCTGCACTGCGGTGTCGAAGCCTGCAGCGAAAGCGACTTGAGCAAAGCCGAACTTTGCGTCGACTCGGACAGCGCCAGGTTTGTCGTGAGTGACTACAGGTTCAACGTCACCGAACACACGCCCTGTCCGAAGCTGCTTGCAGTAGCTCTCGAGGTAGTAGAGCCCGCAGATCTTATTGCCGAGCGATTCGGCGACCCGAACAGCGTGCGCAACTTTGTCGGCAGTGTCCGCAGTGGCGCCATGGGCTCGTAGAGCCTCGGCGCTTGTTGCTTCGATGTCGTCTAGTGAAACTTGTGGCATGGCCCGACACTAGTCTCGGGTCATCGCGGAGAGGGCTGGTCCCAAGGGACCAAAGTGTTCAACTTAAAACCTTATGTGGCTAGCTCATCTCCCTCGAAGGTGTCTCCGATAGGTAGGACATGGCGAACAGTTGGCGAGCGGCGGGGGTGAATC
>CAZHUR010000413.1:0-2916 GCA_964535395.1 uncultured Acidimicrobiales bacterium | reverse complement strand
TCGAGCGGTCACGGAATCCGTGGTAGCGCCCAGGGCAATGCACCCCGACTTCCGGATCGCGCGCTGGTTTTGGGCGGTTCGATCGCGAACAATATGGGCGCACTTGTTGCGACTCACAAGTGACCGCCGAGGCCTATGGCCTAACGGCACAAAGTGACCAACACCGCTCCGAGGAATACCGAACAGATGGACCAGATTCCGACAATCCCGAAATCAACAATGACAACTGATTCTCGACGTGGGCGGCTATCACAGCAGCGTCGCATCGTAGAGTGCTAGGGCAAGGAGTTCTATCGTGAAGAACAAGGCGAATGATGCCAGCCACTACCGAGCCGCACACCAGCGTTGGATGGACAAGCGGAACCGAAAAATGGAACAGGACGACTACCTCGAACAGTGGAGTTCTCAGCAGTGCGGGATGTGCGCCTTCTGGCTCCCGCTAGGTGGAATGTTCGGCGAAGACTACGGCGTGTGCTCCAATCCCGACTCAACGTTCGACAGCCACTGCCGTTTCGAGCACGACGGTTGCGAGTCCCACGTCGGCACACCCGAATGGGTTGTTCCAACTTAGCAATCCCACCCATAACGATCAGCCCCAACCACAGTCGAAACCCGCTCTGATCGGCACGTATTCGCTCGATATTTCGGGATTTAGGGGTATTCCGGGGACAAGCGTCGGTGGCGTTCAATCGGCCACGCTGCGTCCACCAAACAGGCGGCCGGTTACCCACCTATCCCTTACCTCCGGGGCGGTATGGGTTTCGGTTATTGGGCCATGGGGTGAACGGGCCGATTTTCGTAGAGCGGTTTGAACCATGCTGTTGGGTCGAGCGGTCCTGTCCCGAGCAGCGCGCCTTCGGGCGTTTGGGGGTCGTCGATCCCGTCGTAGATGAGGTCGAACATGAACTCGTGGTCGAGGTCGAGGAACATGAACTCCCGTAGGTGCTCAAAGACATCGGTCGGTTCTGCCTCTTCCATTTCCTCAAGGCACATTACGGCTTGTTCCAGAACGGCTCGGGTGACGAGTTCTTCGCCCCTGCATCTTGGTGGTTCCCAGCCGTCTTGCAACCTTGCAGCGATGACCTGGAGGCATACGTGCAAACGGCGCAGCAGCTTGAAGTCGTACAGGTGGGCGTATCGGGGCGGCAGTTACAGCATGCTGAACTGCCCGTCGATAGTCGCGAAAGGGTTGTTGTACCGGTCGACGAGCTCGCCGAGGATGAGGTCATCGACCATCTCGACGGCGGCCGATAGGGCGGCCGCCTCATCGGGCTCGAGCAAACTGAGGAGTTCTTCGGTAAACCGCATTGGTGCAGTCTTGCGCGCTTGCCGGCGATACGTTCGATGCGGGGTTGTTTGAAGCGGCGGGTGGTGATGCCGGGTCTATGGTGGCCTGATGGCGACGCCGACTGACGATCAGCGCTTAGAAGCAATACGCCGTGTCCTGGTCGGCTTGACCAGAAACGACGACGCGCATGTGATCGCCGACGACGTTCGTGATCTCCATATCAAACACCACATGTTCCCCGGTGAGGTGTTCATGCAGCTCGGAACTGACGCTCTCGCTGCCGCCGGGGTAGATCAGCAGCACCGAATCGATCACGAAGGATTACTCCCGACGTATCTGCCTGAAGCCTCGTTTCGGGGCAAGCAGAATCTTCGTATCCGGTATGCGCTGTTCACCACGTTCTCGGCTCATGGCGGCCTCGAACCTGACCTCATCGAAGAAGTGACGTACTGGATCGACAACTACTGGTACTACTCGCTACTAGCCGCGATAGCGGTAATCAGGGCAAGCGGAGACTCTCAAGGCAACCACCTCGACACCATCATCGCTGACCTGGCCGCTCTACACGCGATCGACCTCAACGTCCCGTCATAGCCGCAGCAGCGTGCCGGCGACCGGGTAACCGGCATCGCGTCCAGCTACCGGCTGGCTCCCGCGACGAACGTGGAGACTATGTATGTGGGATGCCGGTCAAGCGCACCACGGCCCCGGTCGTATCTCATCGTGGTGCGCGGGTCGGCATGCGACGCCGCTTCCTGCACGTCCCGTAGCGGGACTCCCGCGTCAAGCGCAGCAGTGATGAAAGAGTGCCGAAGCGAGTGAGGACTGATCCGCTTCTCGATCCCGGCCTTCTTCGCTAACCGGCGAACAATACGAGCTGAAGCGTGCCTGTCCAAGCGCCTCGAGCCGTCATGGTTCAAGAAGATCGGCCCCTTGATACGTTCATCGAGACAGAGATCCACGGCTCTCCCGGTCCGGGGCGACAGCGGGATGGTGGCGGTCTTGTTTCCCTTGCGATGAATGAACAGCGTCCGATGTCCACGATTGAACTCCAGGTTCTCGATATTGGCGTTCAGTGCCTCCGAAATCCGTAGACCGTTCAACGCCAGCAAGCACGCCAAAGCGTGATCTCGACCCCCGACAAGACCAGCCTGGACAAGGAACGCGCCAAGCTCGTTGCGGTCCAAGCCAAGCGTCGCCGATTCATAGCTCTGTCTTGGTCGTCGGACATGCGCTGCCGGGTCGCGCTCAACAAGGCGTTCCTGAGCGCAATACCGGTAGAACCCGCAAACCGTTGTGACTCGCCGCCCAATCGTCGCACGAGCTTTCCCCTGTGCCTCGCACCACCGCCCGTACAGTTCGATGTGGGCACGCTCAACATCAAACGGATCGATCCCCACATTTTGCAGCCACACGATCCACTGTTTGAGATCGAGACGGTACGCGACCAAGGTCGTACCTGAGTATCCGGCCAAAAACCCGGCGATCGCCTTCTTCACCTCGCCCTGCATCGGATCAACGTCAACCAGCACAAGCTGACCCGCTATCGCACTAACCTGACTCGTCGTTTCTTGCATCTGATTCTCCCCTATTTGATGGAGACCAACGCGAACACGACAACCCACAAC
>CAZHUR010000412.1:0-2924 GCA_964535395.1 uncultured Acidimicrobiales bacterium | reverse complement strand
GTGCTGGCCTCTGGGACGACTTTCGACAAGACCAAGTGCTCGACGAACTTCGCTCGGTCGCCGAGGAGAACTCGGCCGAACTCGACGAACCGGCCGCCGACACAGATTCGGGTTCTACAACCCAAACCGAAGACACCGCAACAACCACAACGACTGAAACCGAAGAGACGACAACCACCGCTGACGAACAAGCAGCGACGACAGAAGCCCCAGAGAGCACGTCCAGTTCTTCAAGCTCGGTCCCCGAAGAAGACTCGACTACCACCTCTGAAGCCGTCACCGAAGAGAACGAAGACGAAACAACAACCACTGTTACCCAAGATCCAACAACCACGGTTGCCCAAGACCCAGACGAAACCTCCACCACGACCGAGGCTCCCGAGGTCGAAGTTCCGGTGGTTGGCGAGTTCGAAGTCCTCGAAATACTCGACCATGACGTAGACGCGTTCACCCAAGGTCTCGAAATCTCTGACGGCCGCCTCTTTGAAAGCACCGGTCTCGTTGGCCGGTCGTCGATTCGAGAACTCGATCTAGCAACCGGGAACGTCATCCGCTCGACAGCGGTTCCGGAGTTCTTTGCTGAAGGCCTCACCATCGTGGGCGATACAGCGATCCAGCTGACGTGGCAGGACGAGATTGCGCTGCGCTACGACCTCGAGACGTTCGAAGTGATCGAGACCTACAACTACGAGGGCGAAGGCTGGGGGCTGTGTCTTGCGTCGGAGGGCAGCGGAAACCTCATCATGAGCGACGGCTCGGCGGAGCTTGAGTTCCGCGACCCCGATACCTTCCAAAGCCTTGGTTCGGTTGAAGTCCTGCTCGACGGCACACCGATCAATCGCTTGAACGAACTCGAATGCGTTGGCGACACGGTATGGGCGAACATCTGGCTCAGCGATCTGATCGTAGAGATCAACCCGGCAACCGGAACTGTCCTGACGGTCATCGATGCAGCCGAGCTACGACCAGAGTCCACCACGAACGACAGCGGGGCTGTTCTAAACGGCATTGCCTACGACCCAACAGACAACACCCTGTTGGTAACCGGCAAGCTCTGGCCCGTGATCTACCGGCTTGACATCGATGCGGGTTAAGGGCTCGCTGACGTTCTTGACACTCACCGCAATAAACTGGGTTCATGGCTGATCAAGCACGCGACGAACCACTCGAGTTCACTCGGGATCGGTCAACCCCACGTCGTCCACGCACTCAGCCCGCTCCGCCAGAGCCACAAGCTCCCGGCCCGCTGTTGGCCCTCATGGGTTCGCTGATCGTCATCTTGCTCGCCGCGTCATGGTTAACAGGCGAATGGGGCTTCATGATCTTAGGTATCTTCGGTCTGCTCGCTGGCTTGGTGCCGATCCTCTCACGACGATGACCCAGGTCGACTCGCCCACACGCTGCATCGGCGTTGATGGGGCGCCCCGTGGATGGGTTTCGGTCACGCTCGATGCGCGTGCTGGAACCACCGTGGGCATCGAATTCCACGAGCGGTTCGCCCACATCGTCGAACAAGCCGGTAGCGCCGACGTCATCGTTGTCGATATGCCGATCGGGCTTCCATCAGCGGGCGGTAGGCCAGCGGACGTGGCTGCTCGAGAGCGACTCGGCCCGCGTCGATCTACGTTCTTTCCGACCCCACTCCGGTCGGTGCTCGATTTCTCGAACTGGGAGGAGGCCAACGCTCACTCCAAGAAGGCCTGCGGCAAAGGATTGTCAAAACAGGCCTGGAACCTGGTTCCAAAGATCGCTGAAGTCGACGCAGTTTGGTCTCCCAGCCTCGGTGAGCGTCTCTTCGAGGGACACCCGGAAACCTCGTTCGCGCAAATGGCGGGCGCCCCGGTGCTTTCGAAGAAGGCAACCGCCGAAGGGCGGGCTCAACGACTAGAGCTGCTGAACATACACATCGGTGCTGGGTTCGGCACTGCGATGATCGACCACCCGGCGAGGTGGCGAACCGACGCTATCGACGCCGCTGCCCTGGCGTGGACAGCGCGACGGGTTCACGACGGCATCTCGATCCGGCTCGGCGGCGAGCTCGATCCCGCAGGACGCCCCATGGCGCTCTCGATCTGATGACCATTGGACGCTACGCTCCTTCACCCTCGGGCGAGCTCCACGTCGGCAATCTGCGCACGGCCATGCTCGCGTGGCTGTCGGCTCACGGTGCTGGTGGCACCCTACGACTTCGTATCGACGACCTCGACCCCCGGGTATCTCTACCAGAGCACGAAACGGTCCAGCGAGCCGATCTCGCAGCACTCGGAATCACATTCGACGGTGACGAGCTTCGCCAGTCGGAACGTCGAGACGAATACAGCTTCGCCATTTCATCACTCAAAGATCGCGGGCTCCTCTATGAGTGCTTCTGCTCTCGCCGAGAGGTTCGCGAGGCAGCAGCGGCACCACACGTCCATCTGCCCGACGGCGCCTACCCCGGCACGTGTCGCAACCTTGACGAGCGCACCCGCAACGAGCGCTCACAGGAGCGCCCTGCGGCGCTTCGAGTGCGCACCAACAACGTAGAGATCGAGTTCATCGATAAGCACTACGGGACTCAACGAGAGTTCGTCGACGATTTCGTTATCCAGCGCAACGATGGCGTTGCCTCCTACAACCTCGCGACCGTCCTCGACGACGAAGCTCAGAGCATCACCGAGGTAGTTCGCGGAGCAGACCTGCTCGCCGGAACGGCACGCCACGTCTGGCTGCGCGACGTTCTCGGCCTCACCCAGGTCGAACACGCACACGTGCCTCTCGTCATCAACGAAGAAGGCGAACGCCTCGCCAAGCGCGACGGCGCGGTCACCCTCAGCGATCTCGCCGCACTCGGCGTCGACGTCGACCGGGTTCGCAGCCGGCTCGCAGAAACACTCGGTCTGGCCGAACCCGACGAGCCGGTCACGATGGACGACCTGCTCGAG
>CAZHUR010000411.1:0-2925 GCA_964535395.1 uncultured Acidimicrobiales bacterium | reverse complement strand
GATCGCAACCTCATCGAGTCGCTGCATCGCCCCCGCCGGACGAAGGCTCATGGCGGCCCGTTCGGCGGCTGCGCGGCGGCCTTCGTCGCCAGGGCCAGGAGCACCCGCGAGCTCGACAGGGATGTCGTTACTCGTGATGTGAGCGCCCGGCATTGAACTACCAGCCAATTTCGAGCTGTTGGAGAGGTATTGCTCGACCGGCTGAAACGAACAGAGCCGTCTCGGCTCTTGAGCCAAGACGCTTGTTGGCGCGGCCCAGCACTCCACGGAAACGGCGACCGAGTTCGGTTTCAGGATGCACGCCAAGACCCACCTCATTGGAGATGACGATCGTCGGCGCCGTCCGGCTGACGAGCGCGTGAGTGAGGATCGATACGTGGTCTTCGATCTGCTTGTTGGTTTTGTCAGCCATCATCAGATTCGTTGCGAGCAGCGTGATGCAATCGATGATCAGGAGAGCGTCAGGAGTGACCGACGCGATGGTGCCAGCATCGAGGAGAGGCGCTTCGATCAACTCCCAGTCATCGGGTCGATCAGTTTTGTGTCGAGTGATTCGTTCGGCCATCTCGTCGTCGAGTGCCTCAGCGGTCGCCACGAACACGACCTCACCGTCGAACGCCTTGCCGAGTTCTACAGCGAGGTCACTCTTGCCGCTGCGAACCCCACCGAGGAGTAACGAGAAACCTTGACCAAGTTGAATGCGATTCGTGCTCATCAGTAGTCGAGACCCCGCTTCGCAACGATGCCGTCATCGAAAGCGTGTTTGACCTTGACCACTTCGCTGACCGTGTCGGCAAGATCGATCAGCTCCTGTGGCGCGTCACGTCCGGTGATGATCACGCTCACGTGTTCGGGGCGATTCTTCAACGTGTCGTACACCGGACCTGCGTCGATCCAGCCCCAGTTGAGTAGGTAGGTCAGTTCATCGAGGATGATCAGGTTGTACTCGCCGCCCACGATCAACGCGTGGGCGTTATCCCAGCCTTTCTGGGCGATTGCTTTGTCACTGTCAAGGTTCTCAGAGTCCCAGGTGAACCCGTCACCCTCGTTGTGCCACGCAACGCCGAGTTGGCGTCCTATTTTCTCTTCGCCCACGTTCCAGTCGCCGGACTTCACGAACTGCACCACGGCGACCTTCCAGTCGCGGGCAAGACCGCGGATCATCATGCCGAACGCGGAACTCGACTTGCCCTTACCGTCGCCGGTGTTGACGATCACGAGCGACTTTGCCGTTCGGTGACTCGACTTGTCGGGTTCTTCGGTAGGTTCGGTGGTCCTATTCGTGCTCATGGTGCTGCTTTCTAGCTGAGGGTCAGTTTCGCGCTGAGGTTCAGTCTGGTTGAAGTGTTCGGGAAGGCCGAACGAGGACGGGGTCGAGATGGCGGGGGAGATCACAACGGTGCCTCGGACGTTAGTGATGGAGACGTCTGCGCCGTAGTGCTGAGCAATGGTTGTTCGGGTCAAGACCTCTGCCGCCGCGCCAACGCCTGCGACTTTGCCACCCGCCAGCATCATCACGCGATCTGCGAAGTGGCCAGCGAGGGTGAGGTCGTGCATGGTCGAGATAATCGTGCGCTCGCCGTTAGATCGAAGGCGGTCGAGCAGAAGCAGCACGTCTTGTTGATGTCCGAGGTCGAGTGCGCTCGTTGGTTCGTCGAGCAAGATGATCGGCGTGTCCTGGACAAGGGCGCGCCCGATGACCACCCGCTGGCGCTCGCCACCCGAGAGCGTTTCGACCGTTCGGCTAGCGAGTTCTTCAAGGTTGAGTTCTTCGAGGACGTTTCGTGCGGAGGCCAGGTCGCCCTTCGATGGGTTGGCCAGTGGATGTAGGTACGGGGTGCGCCCGAGCAGCACATAGTCGATCACGGTCATTCCCGCTGGAACGACCGGAGTCTGAGGAACCCACGCCACTCGCTGAGCGCGTTCTTTCAGCGGGAGACTAGTGAGTGACTCACCGAGCACGTCAACGGTGCCTTGTGCGCGAGCCGCCCCTGCGATCGCCCTGAGCAGCGTCGACTTTCCGGCACCATTTGGCCCAATGATCGACAGCCACTCGCCTGCAGCAACATCGAAGGAGACATCATTGAGGAGGCGAGCGTCCTTTACGTTGAACGAGATATTGCTCGCTCGTAGTGCAGTTTGAGTACTCATCGTGAGACCGCGGTTCGCAGGATCACCACAAAGAACGGAGCTCCAAAGAACGCCGTGACGACACCGATCGGAAGTTCCGCAGGGCTGAGGGCGGTACGGGCCACGAGGTCAGAGAGTACGAGGAAGCCCGCTCCCACGATGATCGACATCGGGACGATAATTCGATAGCTCGTACCGAAGATCAATCGGACGGTGTGGGGGATAATCAGGCCGACAAAGGCAATGAGGCCGCTGACCGCGACAGCACTTGCGGTCAGCAACGATGCAACAACAACGAGTGCGAGCCGAGCCGGACCGACCGACATACCCAACATTTGAGCTTCATCATCACCGACCGAGAGGACATCGAGCATTCGACCCGAGGTGATGAGCAGGGCGGTGCAGATCAGCGCGATCGGAAAGAGCAGGATGACCTCGGTCCATCCCGAGGTGTTGAGTCCTCCGAGGAACCACGTGTAGACCTGGCGGATGTCTTCGGTGTTGCGCTGCTGGAGGAAGGTCTGAATCGCGGTAAAGAAGCTGGCGATTGCTACGCCGGCAAGTACGAGGGAAGTGGCCGACCCGCTGCGGTCAGAGCCAAGGCCGGCCGCGCCGGAACTGGCAGCGTTGCCCAAGACCCAGGCTAGAAATACCGCTGCAAGCGCACCGATGAAAGCAAACACCTGAACCATGTCGAACCAACCTGCGCCATCGCCAAGTCGGTAGACGAAGGCGATGGTTGCGCCAAGACCACCACCGGCTGCAACGCCAAGGAGGTACGGGTCTGCAAGAGGG
>CAZHUR010000410.1:0-2933 GCA_964535395.1 uncultured Acidimicrobiales bacterium | reverse complement strand
TCCCACGGCCCCTCGGGCACGGGAACCAACTCGCCGGTCGGAACCTGGTCTTCGTTGGTCGCATAAATCTGTTCGGCAGCGAACTCGAGCGAGAGCTGTTTGCCAACTCCGATATCGCGGCTATACCACGGGTGCCAGCCGAGTTGGGCTGGCATTGCGCTCTTATCCGCGGTGATCGTCATTTCCACGGTGAACGAGGTGTCGGTCAATTCGAACTTCTGGTCGGCTTTCCCACCGAACTTCCAGTGTTCGCCAAGATCGGTGGTGATCTCTCCATCTCCGGTTTTGGTCCAGGTTTGGTGCATCACCGTGCCATGGTTGGCATGCACACCCGAGGTCGGAGGGAATTGATACTCGACCCCGTCAAAGGTGAGGAGCCCATGGTCCAGTCGGCCAGCCCAAGGCGCCATCGGGAACGAGCCCCAACGGGTTGGTTTCGGTCCGTCGATGATGAGCAACTCGTGCCCGTCGACGACCAGCGACCCGAGTCGGCCGGCCAACAAATCAATACGTGCGGTAGCACGAGCGGAAGTCATTTCGAACGATTTCATCTCTGTGACGCTACACGTCTCGGTAGTCTCGATTGCATGCCAGGCTCTGAAACAAATAGCCGCGAAGAGGACCAAGGGTCGCTACCCATTCTTCCGCTCATCGCCTTTGGAATTGTGACCGTCCTCGGCTTGGGTCTTTGGGTCACAACCTCGGGGTCCGAAAACCCGGGCGCAACCGATGTGCCGGCAGCGAGCTCGATCGCGTCGCCGTTCGCACTCGACGAACCCCAAGAGGTGTCGACTGACGTCTTGCAAACAAAGGGTGTCGCAGACTGGGAGATAACTGTTACTGCTCTGGCCGACAGCGGTGCAACCGCAGCCGACGACGAGCTCGCTCTCGCAACTTTCAATGTGCGCGCAGATCTGATCACCTCAACCCAAACACCGGTCACAACGCTGGAATCCTTCGACTTTGCCGTCGTCGGCGGGGCAACTTCGACGACATACGAACCCTCGGATTTGGAGGAGGGTTGCAACAACCTGGACATCACAGCCTTCGACGATGCGGCGCTACTTCAAGACGGCGACACCGTTGAGGGTTCCATCTGCCTCGCTATCGACGCCCAAGACATCGATCACCCCGACACGGTGGTCGCCCTCCGATTCAACCTCGGCGAAGCTGCGTTCTTCGGTCAAGCAGCCTCGGTCTAGTCGGAGAAAACCAGCTTCGCTGCGGCCACATCTTCAAGGGCAATACCAGCGCTTTTGAACACGGTGATCTCTTCTTCGGCTGTTCGACCAGGGTGAGTGCCAGCAATCAGCTCTGCGAGGTCGGAGACGATGTCGTCTGCTGTTATTACCCCATCAGCAAGGGGCTGAGCGAGGTCGCCAGCGATCGTTCCGTCGGCACGGGTGTCGACAAAGATGGTGCCTCGACGCATCACCGAATCGTCAGACTCCCGCATCTCAGGGGTGAACGAACCAATGAGGTCGACGTGGGTGCCGGGCTTGAGCAATTCTCCCTTGACGAGCGGAGCTGTCGCTCCGGTGACGCTGCTGATCACATCGGCCTCGGCAACGACCGCGTCCAGGTCATCGACAGCCCGAGCCGAGATGTTCTCGGTGATGAGGTGATTAGCTACCCGCAACGCCTTGTCACCGTCACGTCCCCAAACGTCGACCACGTCGAAGTCACGCACCGCGCTGTGGGCGAGGGCGACCATCGGGCTCAGCGCACCCGTGCCGACAACCAGCAAGCGCTTTGCGTCCTGGCGTGCGAGGCGCTTGGCCGCCGCCGCAGAGGCAGCAGCCGTGCGACGGGTCGTCAACTCGTTTCCATCGCAGGCGCCGATCAACGTCCCGTCGACACCACTGAATAACAACACCCCGGCATTGATCGTTGCGAGGTCTCGCTCGCCGTTGTCGGGGAAGAAGGTGACCACCTTTATCGCAATCACGTCACCGACGATCCACCCTGCCTTCAACAACAGAGCAGCGTCGGGTCCGCCGTTGGTCGGCACCGTGTGAACTGTTCGCTCTGGAGCATGGGCTCGATCGTCGGTCAAAACCGATTCGATCGCGGCGATCAGCTCGGGCCATGGCAACAGTTGGGAAACGTCTTCATCTGTGCGGAACATGGACGTACGGTAGCCGACTCTTCGAAGTCACCAGAAAAAGTAAAGAGGCCCGGCCAATGGCCGGGCCTCTCAGTACTACTTAGGTTGCTTTACGAAGCAAAGACGAACTCAGCAAGAGCTGGGTCTGCACCGTCGACACCGTAGGTGTCGATGAGGTACGAAGCCGCGGCAGGCTCGCCGGCGTCAACGAACTCGTATGGTCCGCCGATTCCGTCGTAGTCGATGTCTTCGCCAGCAGCGAGCAAGTCGTTGCATTCTGCGAAGGAGGTGCACTGGGTGCCCTCACGAGTGACGTCGTTGATCTGAGCAGCGATCGCAGCGCCACCATCTTCGCCAGCAGCTACTGCTGCAAGTGCGGTGATAATAACTGCATCGTAGGTCTCAGCACCGAATGCGGTTGCTGCCTCTTCATCGCCCATCTCGGCTACGAGACGATCGATGAAGTCGGAGATCGAGTTGAGGTCAACCGATGGCTGGGTCTGGCGGAAGCCTTCGAGAATTGCAGGCTCTTCGAGAAGTGCTTGCAGGTTCACGTTTCCGTCAACGCCCCAAACGTTTACGTCGGATGTTGGGCCAATGCCACGCTCGTTCATTGCGGTGACGATGTTTGCTGACTCGTCGAAACCAATGACCAAGATGGCGTCAGATCCAGCAGAAACCAAGGAGTCAACCTCAGCGTCGAAGCTCTCTACGTCAACTGCGTATGGGAGGAACTCGTCGATGATGCCACCGGCCTCTTCGAAGTTTGCGCGGAATGCGTCAGCAAGACCGGTTCCGTATGATTCCTGGCGGAAGATGACAGAAG
>CAZHUR010000409.1:0-2942 GCA_964535395.1 uncultured Acidimicrobiales bacterium | reverse complement strand
GTGAGCACGACGAACACGAAGGGGATGCTGAAAAGGCCGACCCACAACGCAGCCCCGCCTAGGGCCTGAAGCTCGGCCACGAGTGGCTACTCCTTTGACGCAACAGCGTTTGGCGTGACGTTCATCTTCGGCTCGTATTCGATAGCTTCGACGTCGCTGCGCGCAGAGCCGTCGAATCGATCCCGAAGTTC
The DNA here is from genome assembly GCA_964535395.1 of uncultured Acidimicrobiales bacterium. Lineage (GTDB taxonomy): Bacteria > Actinomycetota > Acidimicrobiia > Acidimicrobiales > SHLQ01 > SHLQ01. The sequence continues at coordinate 2,751 of CAZHUR010000409.1, read as the reverse complement.
GGTTGTGCACGCGGGGCAGATGCCGTAGAACTCTTGACCCGAAATGTCCAAGGTGCAACGAGGACACTCTGTAGGAGTTGGTTCTGCCGAACGGTCCATATCGATATGTGTTGGCTCAGCCATGACCAAACTTTAGCGGTCTAACTCAGAGCGCAACGCCCCGGGCTTCGAAGACCTGTTTAAGCAAAGTTGGCCGGTCGGTCATGATGCCGTCCACTCCCAGGTCGAGCAGACGGTTCATCTCGACCTCCTCGTCGATCGTCCATGCGTGAACCTGCACGCCCCGGCTATGGGCGTAGTCGATGAGCCTCGCTGTAATCAGCGGTACCCCTCGGAACGTCGGCGGAAGCTGTAAAGCGTTTGCCTCCGGAGGCTCTATGGGTATCCCAAAGCTTGCGATAACGAATCGCGCCACGCCTCGCATCCCGACCGAGGTGCACACGCGCTCGCCACCACGAGCGCGAATCTTGCGGAGACGCTCTTCAGAAAACGATCCAAAGCAGACTCGGTCAAAGGCATCCTGGCGTTCGATCACATCGAGGAGGGGATTGGTCACCACATCAGACTTCGCGTCGATATTGAACTTCACGTCGGGGAAGTCGGTCAGCAGGTCCTCGATGGTGACAAACGATCCGCCATTGGTCAGCCGCACGTCTTGGAGGCCTTCCCACGTTCGCTCGCTAATTGGGCCGGTTTCATCGCTGACGCGATCGAGGTCTGGATCGTGAAACGCGACAACGACACCATCGCTGGTCAACTGTGCATCGGTCTCGAGGTATCGATAGCCGAGCAACGTTGCATATTCGAATGCTTCGCGGGAGTTCTCTGTGGCCTCACGAGCCCCTCCGCGGTGCGCGATCGCCAACGGACCATCGCTATCGAGATACGCGTGCACACACATTGGCTCAGGCTAGCCTGGAAGCTATATGCGTAGAACAAAACTGATAGCAAGCCTCGGCCCAGCCACTGACGATGATGCGGTCTTACGCGGGATCATTCGCGCCGGCGTCGACGTGGCGCGAGTGAACCTCTCCCACGGGTCACTCGATGAAGGCATGGAACGCTTCGACTCCGTCCGGCGAATCGCAGCTGAAGAGCAGCGTTACGTAGGTATTCTCGCCGACCTTCCGGGACCGAAGGTACGTGCTGCTCAGTTCGCCGATGAGACGGTGTTCGCGCTTGGTGACTCGGTCGAAGTTCGCACCGGCGAATCAAAGTCGACGGCGAAGGTGATCGAGGTCGACTACGAAGGAATGTGCGACAACTACGCAGCCGGAGACCGCATCAGCCTGGGAGATGGTCGTGTTGTTCTCGAAGTGGAAGAGTCCGGGTCCGAACTCTTGAAGACCACTGTCGTGCACGGTGGAAAGTTGAGCGGTAAGCCTGGGGTCTTCGTCCCAGCCGACAAACTCGTCCTGTCGACACCGACCGATCATGACCTCAAACTGGCAGATGCCTTTGTCGAGGTCGGCGTTGACATGTTGGCGGTGAGCTTTGTGAAGTCGGCACACGATATTCGTCGCGTCGGAACCGAGCCGTACCCGCGCGGTCCAATGGTCGTGGCAAAGATCGAGACTCGCTCAGCGATCCAAAATCTCGACGGCATCATCGATGCCTCCGGGGCGATCATGGTCGCCCGCGGCGACCTTGGCAACGAGTTGCCAATCGAAGATCTGCCCATTACGCAAAAGGACATCATCAAGCGCTGTATCTCGGGTGGTAAGCCTGTGATCACCGCTACTCAGATGCTCGAGTCGATGATCACTGCGCCGACGCCAACTCGCGCCGAAGCCTCCGACGTTGCAAACGCTGTTTGGGATGGAACCAGTGCGGTCATGCTGTCGGGCGAGACGGCGGTCGGGGTCGACCCGGTGAACGTCGTTCGCACGATGGGACGCATTGCACGCAAGGCCGATGAGGTCTTCGACCACGAAGGTTGGGCACGTAACGTCACCGCGATGCGTCTGACCGAGAACGCAAAGGGCTCAGAAGTTACCGACGCGATGACCGTCGCCACCTGGCGTGCGGTCACCGAACTCGACGTCGAGGCGATCATCTGCCTGTCGGGCACGGGCTTCACGGTCCGCCAGATGGCGCGTTTTCGTCCCGAGACACCGATCCTCGGCGTCAGCACTAACCGGTCCACGGTCAACCAGTTGACGATGAGTTGGGGAACCACACCATTGTTCCTCGAGACCGGCGGTAGCAGGGAAGAGATGATGGTGAACGCGATGAAGATCGCCGCAGACGAAGGTCACGTTCGTCCTGGCGATCGCGTCGCGTTGCTCGGCGGCGACGGCGTTGGCGCAAAGGTGACCAACAACCTCCGAATCATGGTCGTGCCTCAGTGAGCTCACACAGCGTTTCGTTCAGCGGAACCGGCATTCCTGAGACCATCCTGCCCGACGCCGACCCGGAGATTCTCGAAAAGATCTCTGCAGCACAGGCAGTCGACGGCACCCGCGATGCTCTGGCCGCTGTGGCTGCAGACTCGCCCCGCTCACTCGACGCGTGGGCGGCACTCGGCGACGCCGGCCGAGATACCCTCGAGAGCTACGCGTACTACCGCATTGGCTATCACCGAGGACTCGACATCTCCCGCCCACGGCGATATCCAATGCGGTAGTACGCGTCCCTCTCGATGGTATCTCGCCCAGCGTCGCCGAGGGCCGCCCACGCGTCGCGCGCGCGAGGCCCGGCTGCAGCGAAAGCGGCCAGAGCATCGCGGGCGCCGTCGACCGCCTGTGCAGC
>CAZHUR010000408.1:0-2950 GCA_964535395.1 uncultured Acidimicrobiales bacterium | reverse complement strand
ACCAACGAGTGGTTCGCCACGACGATGAAACACGACCTCGAAACCAACACCAGCGAGACCCGTGACCACGGCGACTGCGAAGTCGGCGAACCAGTCTTTGTTGCCCGTGAAGGCGCCAAGACTGAAGACGACGGGTGGCTGATGATGTTCGTCTACGACCGTGGGCGCGATGTGACCGACTTCGTGATTCTCGACGCCACCGACATCACCGGCGATGAAGTCGCCCGAGTGGAGCTACCTCAGCGGGTACCGCACGGTTTCCACGGCAGCTGGATTGCAGACGCATAATGCTTGGCAAGAAATACCAGGATGCGCCGCTTCCGTATGTGAAGTGCAGGCCGACAACGAACCCGATTCTGCCCGTCGACGACATGGCGGCGGCGATCAGCTTCTACGAGTCGCTCGGCTTTGAGGTCCGTCCGTGGGACGAAAACTACGCCTGGGTGAAGCATTGCGGGTGGGAATGGTTCCACCTCTCGCTGGTCGACTCGGTACAGAACAACCACACCGCTGCGTACCTTCACGTGGACGATGCAGCGGCATGGCGGCGGGCGATGATCGAGGCGAGTGGCGGATCGGTCGATATGGCCGAATGCGTGGTCGAGCCCTGGGGCAAACTCGAATACTCGCTCAGGGACCCCGCGGGCAACCTGGTGCGGATCGGTTCTCCCAGCTAACCCACCTAGCTTCTACTTACCCTGCCAGTTGGGTGCGCGCTTCTCGGCAAAGGCTGTGGCACCTTCCTTGCCGTCCTCAGACTTGAAGACCGTGTCGTAGTGGTTCTCAGCTTGATACGCCCAGAACTCTGCTTCGGTGCGACCCTGCATCTCGCGGATCAGGTCCTTCGATGCAATAAGTGCCAAGGGTGCGTTCTTCGCTACCTGCTCGGCGAGCTCGATCGCCTTATCCAGCGCCTCCCCCTTCGGAGCAATTTCGCTCACCATCCCGTAGCCATGAGCCTCTTCGGCGGTGATTGGCTGAGCTGTGAGGGCCATACGCATTGCTACGGCGTAGGGAACAACCCGTGGTAGTCGAAGTAAACCTCCAGCACCCGCGAACAGGCCAACACTCGCTTCCGGGATACCAAACTTTGCGCCTTCGCTCGCGACGATCAGGTCGGCTGACAGCGCCAACTCCAGTCCGCCCGCTAGGGCAAACCCTTCGACCGCTGCGATGAGCGGCTTTGTAGGTGGCTTCTGAGTAACACCACCAAAGCCCCTGCCCTCCACGGTTGGGAATGAGCCCTGTACGAATGCTTTGAGGTCCATACCGGCGCAGAACCCGCGACCGTTACCGGCCAGGATGCCAACGGAGAGGTCTGGGTTGGCATCCAGCTCGTCCATCTCGGCAGCGAGGGCAACGGCGAGTTCTTGGTTGACCGCGTTCATTGCCTCGGGACGGTTGAGCGTGATGACTTTGACCCGTCCACGCACTTCGGACAGGACGACTGGCTCGGTTGAGTCTGACATGGTTCCCCTATTTCGGTGGCAGACGAACGCCTGCGTCGATTCGGACCGTCTCACCGTTCATGTAGCTGTTGGTGAGCAGTTCGTTTACGAGTGTTGCAAGTTCTGATGCGAAGCCGAGACGCTTCGGGAAGAGCACGCTCTGGCCGAGGGTGTCTTTGAATTCCTGAGGATCGCGGCCACCGGCTGCCATCTTGTCGTAGATGGGCGTGTCGAACAGGCCAGGTGCAACGGTGTTGACCCGAACGCCAACAGCGCTGAGGTCACGTGCGATCGGCAGTGTCATGCCCGCAATGCCAGCCTTGGTTGCCGAGTATGCAGCCTGGCCGATCTGGCCGTCGAAGGCAGCAACGGATGCGAAGTTGACGATCGCACCGCGCTCGCCGTCTTCGAGGGCCTCGGTCTTACTCATCGCAGCAGCAGCGAGACGGGTCGAATTGAACGTTCCGATGAGGTTGATGCGAACAACGGTTTCGAATGCCTCGAGGTCGAACGGATCGCCGTTTCGGTTGACCGTTCGCATTGCATGGCCAACGCCAGCTGCGTTGACCGCTGCTCGGAGTGGACCCATCTCGCCGGCGGTGTCGATCGCGATCTGCATCTGCTCGGCATCGGCCACGTCGGCCTTGACGAACATGCCACCGAGTTCGGTAGCAGCAGCGTTGCCCGCTTCTTCGTTGAGGTCAGCGACCAATACCTTTGCGCCGTCTTGGGCTAAGCGCTGGGCGCACGCCAAGCCGAGCCCCGAGGCACCTCCAGTGACCAACGCCGAAGCGCCGTTGAGATCCAACATGAATCAACCTTTCCAGACAGAACTGTCTTGAGTTCTTCGACAGATCCTAGGGGCAAGCGACCTAGCCTGCGTTAGTGGAATTGCGGATTACCGAGCTGGATAGGGACATAGGCAAACTCGCTATTCCCGCGCTCGGTGCGCTCATTGCCGAGCCCCTTTACGTTCTGGCCGACACGGCGGTGGTTGGACAGTTCCTCGGCACCAACGCACTAGCCGGGTTGAGTGTGGCCAGCCAGACGCTGCTCACGCTTCACGCCGTCATGGTGTTTCTCGCCTACGGCACTACGGCTGCGGTTTCGCGACTGCTCGGAGCTGACCAACCCGTGCGCGCAGCACACCATGCCGTGCAGGGTTTGTGGTTGGCTGCCGCGGCGGGCGTTCTGCTGAGCTTGCTGGCCTGGGCGTTCGCCGACCCCATCCTCGCCCTCGTTGGAGAGACTGACGACGGCAACGCCGAGGCCGTGCTCAGCCAAGCCCGGCGCTACTTTTTGGTCAGCCTGTGGGGATTGCCACCATCGCTCCTCGTGCTCAGCGGTGTGGGGTACCTCCGTGGCCTGCAGGACACCACTCGCCCACTCGTCGTTGCGGTCGCGACTGCGATCTTCAACCTGATCCTCGAGCTGATCCTGATCGTAGGCCTCGACTTTGAGATCGGGGCGTCTGCACTCGCGACGGTGGTTGCTCAATGGCT
>CAZHUR010000407.1:0-2974 GCA_964535395.1 uncultured Acidimicrobiales bacterium | reverse complement strand
ACACAGCGTGGCCGGATTACAAAGCCTCGGTGATATATTACACAGCTGTAGTTTGCACAACTTATCCACAGACTGAGGACAATTTCCGATCAGTTTCGAGAGCGGATTGGCCTGTTCAGGGGAGCTTTTGGCCGCTGTCCACAGTATCCACAGTCTTTCCCACAGAGAGCTTTGATTCTTGTGGGAATTTGCAGATACTGACTACTCGATTGACGGCGCGACCCAGCTCATTTCCTGCATGCAGTGGCGCGGAGGGTCGGGATCCTCGTCGTTCGACATGGTCATGCGCACTTCGGTGCCACACGCTTGACACTGAAATTGAATTTTCACTTTGCGTAGCTCTCCTGGCGGGGGAGGCTCAGGTATTGGCGCGGCCATAGCGCGGAGCATGGCTAGCCCGATACGAATGATGAGAAACGCACCGGCAATGGCGATGATCAGTCGCACAATTGAAACGTCGAAGATCATGTAACCCAGCCTACGGGCAGTAGGTGGTGGAAGGGAAGTGTGTTCTAGAGGCCGGCGTACCAGTCATAGCCACGGATCTCCCAATAGTCGGGACCCCGGGTGTTGCTGAACTCGAGGCGGCCAATGCGCTTGATTTGCTTGATGCCGTACTTGAGCGGTGTCGTAAGGCGAATTGGAGCACCGTGGAGTTGGGTGAGCTCCTCGCCGTTCATCATCCATGTGAGCATGGTCTGTGGATGCATCATCGATGCCATATCCATGTTGACCTGGAAGATTCCGTCGGGGGTTTCCATATTGACGAAGTCTGCGCCCGCTGCCTCGTCTGCGTAAAGCTCAGCAAAGTTGGAGAACACGGTGCCGCCCCAGGTGACGATGCCGCTCCAGCCTTCTACGCATTTGTGTTCGATGGTCATCTCTTCGAACGGGAACGACGTGTGGAGGTCGGTCATGTCGTGCTCGCCAATCACGTCGCCGTTGCGGCCAATGACCTGCATGACGAACTCGTCAAGGTCGATCTCTTCACGAACGCCGTGCCGACCGTTGACTCGAATCGGCTCGGCTTCAGATGGGTCGAACGTAGGAGCGAGCGCATCGGGGCTGTACAGCGCTTGCCATACGACAGCGTTGAAGTCGTGAACCTGACGCAAGGGACCAGAGATGTTGTCGTTCTCGCCAGTGTGATCGGCGAGCTGACGAAGACCGATTCCGCCGAGACCGAGTGCGGCCAGTCCAACCATGAATGAGCGGCGGGACTTGTTACGGAACTCGTCTTCGCTGATGACCTTCGCGCCGGGCTTAAGTGCTTGGTTAGACATCTGCCAACTCCTCTTCCGAGTCGCTCTCTTGTAGTTCTTTGGGTACGTCCTTTGCCGAGATCAACTCAAAGCCGGTGATCATCGACCAGAAGTTCGCGAAACCGGATCGTGCGACCTGAACAATGTGCACGAGGAAGAACGAGACCAGAGCGAACGTCATGACGAGGTGGATTGCTCGGGCGGTTTCGTATCCGCCGAACGCTGCGGTGAGCCACCACAACTGAGTGGGTTTGAAGAGTGCGAAACCGGTAGCGACGACGATCGCAGCCATGATCAATACCGAGGTGTACGCAATCTGTTGGATCACGTTGTACTGGGTGTCACGAGCCGGTTCTTCTTTGCGAAGTCCCATGTCGTGGAGGAGCACACCGACGATGTTCTTGAGATCCTTCAGCTTCGGGACGATGTGTCGTCCTTCCTTGCTGATGATGAGATAGCCGATATAGGCCAGGCCGTTTAGGACGAAGAACCAACCGAAGCTGAAGTGGAATGACAGCGCACGTGCGAGCTTTCGATCGAGTCCGAATGTCTCGTAGAAGTTGTTCGGAATCAGGTTGTTGTCGCCGAACTCTCCAGGCACTCGAGTGAAATCGAACGACCAGTAAATGCGAAGGCCGCTCCAGATCATGATCGACAGCAGCGGGAAATTGAGCCAATGCATCCAACGAATCGCGCGCGGGTGCTTTTCTACCGCCACCGTCTCTTCTGTGTCGACCGTCTCATTGGTCTCTTCGTCGACATTTTCCATGTCGTGTACCTCGATTTGGGGGGATCTCGCGACGTTTCGGCTATCTACTAAACAGCTTTGGATGATGTCCGCAGCCTCGTAGTAGGTGAACATCCGTAGATGTTCACAAAACAAGCCATCTGTTCACATGTCGGATTTTTCTCAAGCGGGTTTAGAAAGAGTCGATAGAGGGATATATTTGTATGTCCTACGGGGCCTTAGCTCAGTTGGTAGAGCGCTTGCTTTGCAAGCAAGATGTCGGGAGTTCGATTCTCCCAGGCTCCACTCCGTAAAAGAACCCCCAGGCCCCCGGGCCTGGGGGTTCTTTCGTTCCCGCATCTTCGGGGTCGCGCCTCACTTACTTCTTCTCGGGGTCATCTTCGGGGTCGCGCCTCACTTACTTCTTCTCGAGCGCTCACGCTCCGTGCGATTGGGGTCAGGCTTCACTTACGTCTTCTTCCAAACTGTTGAGTTCATTAGAGGCTTTCGGACAGCGCATCGTTCGATGTCCAACGGACCGCACCCAAGATCGTTAGCGGATCAACGAATTCAACTAAAAGTAAGTGAGGCGCGGCCCTATTCGCGCGGACGGTAAGGGCAAAACTAAAAGTAAGTGAGGCGCGACCCCGGAGGACGGAGGAATTCACGACCTCATCGCGGCCTTTACGTTGTCCCAAGACGTTGTCCCCAAAGTGCAATTTCAGAGGGTGTTTCTAGACGGCATGTGGACGAGTTAGGTAGACCCAGGAAGGTGACGCTGTTCACACATCACAACAAGTGATGAACAAGAGAAGATCCCTTCCTGTGTTTGCACTCTCTGTGGTAGCTGTCGGGATAGATGCCTGAGGAAACTCCGAGGGACAGGCAGAATTGGAGAGACATGAAACGTCTAGGAATGATCATTGCCATCATGGCAACGGTTGCGGCATTGTTCGCAACTTCGACTACCGCAGTGGGTGCTGAT
>CAZHUR010000406.1:0-2982 GCA_964535395.1 uncultured Acidimicrobiales bacterium | reverse complement strand
GCCGTGGCACGCAATCTGATAACCGCAATGGTCACCGGTTTGGAGCCTCGCGGGCAGGACGCCAAAGTACACAAGTCCGTGGCGACCGCTCTTTTCGGCCGACTCACCGGACGCTCCGGGACTCTCAAGCAGCGAGCGGCGGTCAATGCTGCGCTGGTGTTGCTCATCGATCACGGTCTGGCCAGCTCTACCTTTGCGGCTCGGATTGCTGCCTCCGTACGTGGCGATCCCTATTCGGTGGTCACGGCGGGCCTCGGTGTGCTTGGGGGTCATCTGCACGGGGCTGCGAGCGCTCCGGTCCACGACCTGTTCGTGAGCATCGAAGAGATCGGAGACACAGCACAGGCGATCGGCGCCACCCAGGAACGACTTGGTTCGATACCTGGTTTCGGCCATGCGGTATACCGTTCCAGCGACCCTCGATGTAGCCCACTGCTCGAAGTGATCGACCAGGCGTGGTCGGGAGACTCTCGTCTCGCGACCGTTCACGAAGCTGCTGACATAATCGCGTCGCGCACAGAGGCTGTCCCTAACGTCGACTTTGCGCTCGGCGCGCTGTCATACCTAGCCAAAATGGATCGGACCGCGGGGGAAGCGATCTTCGCAATCGCCCGGACAGCCGGATGGCTTGCGCATGCAATGGAGGAGTACGTCGAAGCTCCCTTGCGGTTCCGAACACGAGCCCGGTACCTATCTTCCTAACTCGGCTTCCTAACTCCGTCTACGATCGCGCGAACTGTTCCATAAAGAGGCCGTAGTAGAAGCCCTTTTGGTCGAGTAGCTCGTCATGGGTTCCAGACTCCTCGATCCGGCCTTGGTCGAGAGCGATGATCGTGTCTGCGTCGCGTACGGTCGATAGCCGGTGCGCGATCACAAACGAGGTGCGCCCTGCCATCAGACGGCGCATGGCCACTTGAATTTCTCGTTCGGTGTGGGTGTCAACCGAGGAGGTTGCTTCATCGAGGATCAACACGTCAGGCTCCGCGACGATCGCTCGAGCGATCGTGATCAGCTGTCGCTGGCCTTGGGAGAGGTTGCCTCCGCCCTCTGAGAGGACCGTGTCATAGCCGTCGGGCAGGCGAGAGATAAAGCTGTGAGCGTTTGCATCCTTCGCTGCCTGGATGCACTCCTCGTCGGTCGCGTTCGTCCGTCCGTACTTCAGGTTGTACATGACCGACTCGCTGAACAGGAACGGCGTTTGCAAAACAACAGCGGCGCGGAGCCTGAGATCATTGAGCACAAGTGTTTGGATCGGCTTTCCATCGAGCCGGATCTCACCATCGTCGATGTCGTAGAACCGTCCAATGAGATTGATGATCGTCGATTTTCCCGCACCGGTCGGCCCGATCAGTCCAATCATCTGTCCCGGAGCAGCGTGGAACGTGTTGTCGAACAGGATTTGTTTGCCCTCTTCGTAGGAGAAATCAACGCTGTCGAAGGACACATCACCGTCCACCTCTTCGACCATTTCGGCTTCGGCCTCATTTTTGATCGTTGGCTTCTCGTCAAGAAGTTCAAACACGCGCGTCGCTCCTGCGGCTGCCTGAATTGCTTGGGTCATCGATCGCGAAACTTGGCCAATCGGTTGAGCGAACTGCTGGGAGTACCCAAGGAACGACACGACAGACCCAATGCTGATCGCTCCCTGAATCACTCGTAGTGCACCAAACAACGCCACTGCGGCAACATTTGAGTTGCCGACAAGTCGTACCAGAGGCATCACAGTGAAGGTGACGAACGAGGCGCTGCGGTCGGCATCTCGTGCATCGGCCGACACCGCTTCAAGTTCGTCGAACGTCGCTCGGGCTTGACCATAGGCCTGGAGTGTCTTTTGGCCGGTCACGGTCTCCTCTAGGAAGCCATTGATCGTTCCCACCGACTCTTGGAGCGCTCCGTAGTTCTTCGACGCGCGCTTGGCCACCTGACCCATCACGAAGACCGATGCCGGAGCGAGCAACATCACGACGATCGCCAGCGGGATATCGATTGCGATCATGATGACCGTGACTGCCAGAAGTTGGACAAACGACGATGCAAGCCCGAATAGTGACGACGATAAGAAAGTGTTGATCACCTCGGTGTCAGAAGTAACGCGGCTCATGAGCTCGCCGGTGGACCTGCTTTGATGAAATCCCAACGAGAGCGTCTGAAGCTTGGTGAATAGCTCCTCTCGTAGTGCCCTCATGGCATGTTGGGCTGCGATCGCGATGAGGTTCGCTGCCGACCAGCGCAGAACCCACGTCAGCAGTGCCAAGACCACGATGAGCATTGCCTGGCTGGCAATTTCGTCGCTGCGGCCCTCGGCCAAGTCATTAACCGCCCGACCAAACAGCAGAGGTTGGAGCGACTGAGCTACGAGCGCGATCAGGAGCAACAGCGCAGAAGAGGACGCAACGACAGGACGGAGGAATAGGTACCCGGCCAGCCGTCGCAGCGTTGCCGCTGTGTTTGCTGGCTTCGAAGAAGATGGAGCACTCATGTTTCTGCCCCATCGCGCAACAACGACTCGATCTCTTCGAGTGGGCCGAGCTGAGATTCCACAATCTCGCGATAACGATCGCTCTCCTCGAGCAACGTGGCGTGCGTGCCGTGGGCCACGAGGCGACCCTCGTCGAGCAACAGAATTCGATCGGCTCCGAGCGCCGCTGTCACCCGCTGCACCACCATGATCACGGTGGTGTCGCCAAAGCGCTCCTCCAGATTGCTCATGATCCGCGCTTCGGTCGCGACATCAACCGCCGAGGTGGTGTCGTCGAGAATGAGGACTCTGGGGTTAGCCACCAAGGCACGGGCGAGAGCAATTCGCTGGCGTTGCCCTCCAGACAAATTGTTTCCTCGCTCGTTTGCGTTGGCGTCGAGCCCATCTTCGAGAGCTGAAATAAAGCCCATCGCATCGGCTGCTTTGGCCGCGGAGATGATGTCGGATTCGGTCGCGGCCGGGTTTCCCATGGCGATGTTGCGACGAATCGACCCCGTAAAGAC
>CAZHUR010000405.1:0-2991 GCA_964535395.1 uncultured Acidimicrobiales bacterium | reverse complement strand
ACTCCAAGCCTTTGGCGAGCAGGTCTCGCCACTGCTCTAGGGTCGAGGTGTTTCGGCAACCTCGATCGTGAAGGCCAACGTCTCGACATCGGTGATCGTGATCGTTGCGTCGAATACGTTGCTTGACTCATTGCTAAACAATGCACAATTGAGCACCGGTGCATCGCTGTTGATAACCAGAGCGCGGTCGCCGCAATCGATGGCGTCATCAGGCAGCGTCGCACCAAACTGTTCGTTGAGCAGTTGGGCGGCCCTTGTCGAGATATCGCGCTGAATTTCAGGCAGCAGCACGTTCGTGGTGGTCGCAAGGACCTGTGCTGGGCCGGTGATTTCGACCTCGTAGTCGAGCTGGCCGTCGCCAGAGTCAGCGGTGCAGGGGAACAAGGTTCCGACGTCGTTGCTGGCCGGTGTTTCGCATTGCACGTTGGTGATCGGCCCGATGTTGAGCAAGTCAAGGTTTGCCTGCCCTTGGATCGCTGCTCGAGCTACGAGGACCTCGAAGCCCACGCCGAATTCAGGGTCGAAGGCGCCTGTTGAGGTGTCGGTAATGGTGATGGTGGCGTCGTAGATCTCACCGGATTCTGGATCAGTGATTGGACATGACAGCATCGGGTCGCTGCCCGCTGGGTCGAAGACCGTGATTCCCTCACCACAGTCGACGGCACTCTCAGGGAAATCGATATCTAGGTCCGAGCCAATGAGCTCAGCAAGCCCGGCACCGAGACTTGCCTTTGCGTCGTCACCGATGACGTTGGTCGGCACCGCAAAAATGTGGTCTTCGCTGTCGATTTCCACTTCGAATTCAAGGTCGCCCTCGGCGGAGTCGGCAGTACACGAGAAGAGGGTGCCAACCTCGTCAGACGTCGGCATGTCGCACTGTGCATTGGTGATCTCGCCAATGTCGAGTTGATCTTGAAACTCCTGGCCCTCGATCAGGTCGACTGCCGCCTCATCGGGTGTCTCGCCGCCGAGCACGAAACTGCACCCGGTAAGCACAAACAGGGCCGCAATTGGCCAAATGACAAGGTGTCGCAACGCAATTTTGTCCCGCAATGGCCCGCCCTCGAAGTGTCCCATGCACGACGATCGTAGCGAAGGCGTGTTGCCTATTCGGTTCAGGGGAGCCCAAAGCGGCCGCATTCCCCAAATCGTGAGAGCGGCGGACCACCGGCCGCCATATCTGGTGCACTCTGGGGGACGCCCCCCATAGGCCCTCGGGTGCCGTCTCTCGTAGGATCGCCACCATGGATTCGAGCGGATCACCCACCAACAAACCCCGTATGGCGGTTGTGGCCCTCGCCACCCTGCTGGTGCTTGGGGGACTCTGGGCCATCCCGACGGTCACCGCCTTGTGCGACTCTCTCGAGTCGGGCGATCTGTGCACGGCAACATTCGACGTTCGTTCTGGCGGGGCAACCACGGTGCCGTCGGATGGGCCGTTTCCCACAGCGACCGTGGCCCTATCGCCAGATGGCGGACAGGCCGCTCTGGTTCTTGCCGACGTCGAGGCCCTATCGACTGGGCTGTACATCATCGACCTCGACAGCGGAACCATCTCCGAAACCTTGGTGAGCGCCACCGGCGGGAACTTCGTGCGGGGCCCAGCATGGTCTCCCGACGGGTCGACTGTCGCCGCAGCGGTGAGTCTCGATGGAGAACTTTCCGAGGGGGCAATTGCGCACTTCGACGTCGCCACGGGTGAGCTGCTAGGTCTCGTGGCTGAGTGGGACGAACGCACCGACGGTAGTGATCTCTCAGCGGAGCAATTCTTCTGGATTAGCTGTCGGGACTTCGGAATGGCGTTCTCGGTCGATGGCTCCCACGTCGCCTGCAGTTTGGCCTCGGTCGACCTAGCGACCGGAGGTATCCAACCTGCGAACGAGGCCGGGACCTTCTTGGACTACGGGGTTGGGTTGTCTTTCGTTCGCGGTGCAACGGAGTTTGGTGACGAGTCCCGCATTCGTTTCGAGCTCGGCTCCGGTGAGTTTCCCTATGCCGAAGGTCGACCGGCTGATGCCCCCGCCGAGACTGACGTGAGGTCTGCAGCAATGGCGATGCATCCAAGCGAACAAGGTGTGCTCGCCGTGTCGCTGCATAGCCGTTCCACCTGGCTACCGCGCTGGAGCCGACCTTGGGGAAACGTACGCATCGTCGACATTCTTGGGGAGCGCATCGTGGCCGACGTTTCTATCGACGACCCCATCGCGACCGTCGCGTGGTCTCACGATGGAACCCGTGCCGTGCTGGTAACACCCGATGCCAGGTTGTACGTCCTCGACCTAGGGTCGGTCGAAAGGGGCGAGGTCTTGCAGCTCGACCAGGTGCTTTCCTAAGACTTCGCGTCGAATCTACGCCATCGATCTGTCGACAAACAGCGTCTGAGGCTCGAACACTAGGATTTTGGGCGACGTACAACCCGGAGGCTCAATCACATGGATACGTGGATTACTGACACGCAGATCAGTGAACGATTTACGTGGTACACCCGAGCGAACGCCGACGAAGTTGGGCCCGATCCCTTTAGCCCGCTGGGCTGGAGTCTCGGGTGGGTCAAAGGCTGCGTTCCCGGGGTTGCGCAAGGTTTCATCGAGTTCGGGGTTGTGAGCGAAGACGAGTTCAACCTCGACCCGCCTGAAGTGTTTGGAAACTGGGGTGGGTACTTCTACAACCAGCTCTCATTGCCACGGGTGATGGGGGCTCGTATGCCGGGAGCAACGCCCGCCGCTATCGATCAGGCGTACTTCGGCGACCATCCCGGCGTGCCCGAGTACGTACCGCACCCCGACGATGAGAGCCCTGAGCACGAGGCCAAGCTGGCCGAGACCATGGGTTGGGCAATGAGCACCGAGAGTTATCCCGCCCAAGAGGAGGCGTCCGCCAAAGCTAAGGCCGCGGTGGATTCTCGTCCCGACCTGAGTAGTGCCTCCAATACTGATCTGGTCCAGCGAGCCCGCGACATGACCCAGTTGCTCTACGACGTCTGGGTGCCCT
>CAZHUR010000404.1:0-2991 GCA_964535395.1 uncultured Acidimicrobiales bacterium | reverse complement strand
CTCCGGAGGCCAACTCGATGTTGACGGCACCCTGCAGGGATTGCCGACCGACGCAGATAGCCCGCTGGTGATTGTCGAACGTGATGGACAGTGGTTCTACTCGCTGTGGTTCACCCTCGCCGAGAATGCGCGACTCGCTGCAGGTGAGCCCCTGCCCGCCGTTGCAGACTCGCCCGCGCGCATCCCGAGCGATTCACCTGAAGCGGCTATCGAGGCAATGTTCGGCGCCGTTACCGACTTTGACCTTCGGGCGATGATCGGTCACATGGACCCAGAAGAAATGGCAGTGCTCTACCGATACTCGCCACTGTTCCTCGACCAGGCCCAACAAGCACTCGACCAAGCCCAGGGAGACCTGACGAACGACGGCTTCAGCTGGGATATCTCCGACTTTGACTTCGATGTCGATGCGAGCGGCGATGACGCCGTTGTCACCATGAGAGGATTCACCGTCACAGTGGCTGGTCCCGACTTCGACATGAACGTTGACTACCGACGTGAAGATTTGGCCGGCGCCTTCCGGATCGATAGTGGAACACTCGACCTGGCGGCGAGCCCGACCGAGTTCGACCTTGTCGGTAACTTCGAGGGTGAGCAGTTCGACGCCACGATCACGCTCGACCCAGACAACTTCGAAGCCTCACTCAACGCGGCGTTCGACGGAGACACAATCATGGGATCGATCATGCTCGATCCAGACGGATTCTGCTCGGCGTATTCTCTCAACGGCAGCGACGGTACAAAC
Source organism: uncultured Acidimicrobiales bacterium (assembly GCA_964535395.1). GTDB lineage: Bacteria > Actinomycetota > Acidimicrobiia > Acidimicrobiales > SHLQ01 > SHLQ01. Next base: position 2,246 of record CAZHUR010000404.1, on the reverse strand, counting down.
GAATCCGGCTGTCTCGAAGAGGAAAACGATGCCGCGTTCTACGTCGGACCTCTCATCGAGGCATTGGAAGACTGGCCGAGTGAGTTCCCCGGAATCGACATGCGTGTCCGCCAGACCGATGGTGGTTGGTACGTTTCTCCAATCGGCACGATCTTCGACGGCATCGTCGGTGGCCTCGAGGGAATAGAAGAAGACGACTTCGACGACCTCTTTGAGGATGTTGCCGGTGGCCTAGGAAGCGGCATTGCCGACGAGGTGGCCGATGGAATCATCGGCGGATTCGATGATGATGACTTCCTAACCACCGAACCAGATTTTGATGATGACCTCGACGACGACTTCGTCTTTAGCGAACCGGAGCCGGGGCTTGTCACCTCATTCGACTACCAAGACGACGTCACAACTCTCGAGGGTGACCTGACGGCCAACACATTCGACCTCTTCACGTTCGAGTTGGATGAAGGTGACGAAGTCCTGATGACGGCGATCGCGATCGATCCCGCCCTCGACACGATTATCACCGTCTATGACGGCAACGGCACCGAGATTGCGCGGAACGACGATGCTCAGTTCGCAGACCTACCGTCGAGTCTCGACAGTCAGGCCGACCTAGTGGCTCCCGCTGACGGCACCTACACCATCGAGATATCCGATTTCGGAAACTCCGATGGCGGCCGTTACGAACTAACGGTCGAACCGGGTTTGATCGACGAGACCTTCGTTGAACCCGACGTGCGCGACGCTGAACCCGAAGTGATTGAGAACCTTGAATCGCAGTCTCTGGTCGAGGTTCCGCTGGGTGGAGCTTTCGGCACAGTGGGCTTCGTCGGGGGCGACCAAGGTGATGCGATCTTCGATATTGAGCTGACCGGTGGCGATGAGCTTACCATCACGGTCGAGTCCGCGAATCCTGATGACTTAGACCCAACCGTTTCCTTGTTCCTCGATGGGGTGACCATTGGCTTTAACGATGACGCCGATGATTCGAATGCGGTCCCTGACCAATTCGATAGCCAGCTTCTGGTGACCGCGCCAGCCGATGGTGTATACCAAATCGTCGTAGCTGGTTTCGCCGGGTCAGAAGGCGACTTCCAGTTAGAGATTGAACGCAACTAGGAGCGAGGCCAGAGTGCACGAGGACAACCAGGGGCCGTTGCCTCCATATCAACCCACACCAAACGTTCCGCCGCCCCCGACTCCACACGTGACGCCGCCCCCGCCGTCAGCGTCCGGCTTTGGCACGGTCACCCCCGGCACTCAGCCCTACGACGCTCCCGCTCAAGGAGGCTTCGGTGCTCCCGGCCCCAACCCGTTCCCACCCGAGAAGAAGAAGTCCAGGCTGGGTCTGATTTTAGGTGTGGCCGGCGCAGCTTTCGTCCTTCTTGTTATCGCCGGCATCATTCTGTTCGTGATGTTTTTTCGAGCTCTTGAACTCGATGATCTCGCCGACCTCGCCGACGACGCAACAATCGAAGACACCGTCTCGAGTGGTTTCACTGAGGGGAATACCATCACCATCGACGGCCAGATCGACCAAGGGCGTTTCGACCTCATCGAAATCACTCTGACCGAGGGTCAGGGAGTGCTGGTCACCGCGCTTCAGGGCACCTCGCCAGTCGACACGATTCTGACGATTCGTGATCCGAACGGAGTCCAGGTTGCTCGCAACGATGACGCCGTGGGCGCTGACCTGCCATCAACGTTTGACAGCCAGGTCAGATTCACCGCGAACACGACTGGAACATTCTCGATCGAGCTTTCCGACTTCGGGAACAACACGGCGGGGAGCTACCAGGTAATTATCGAGGACGGCTGATGAGTCGCGTGGTCCGCGAGTGGCCCTATTGTGGGCTTTCGCGGTCTAGGGATGATCGCCCTTACTACGGCTGGAGACGGCAGTGACAAACGAGAATGAAGATCCGCGGGCTCCGTTTGAGAACATTGGTGGATCGGACGCTGGGGCTTCTTCGCCGCCTCCTCCGCCGCCCGCCACGCAGGCGCCGAGTGCGCCAACTCCGCCCGTCAACCCTGCACCTCCACCGCCAGCAGTCACTCCGCCGCCGCCCGCTGCGAGCAGCGCCAACACTGCGCCCAGCAGCTTCAACACAGTGTCGGGCGGACCAACCGCGGCGACCGGCGGTGCTGTCGGCCAGCCGTTCCAGCAGGCGCCCTATGAACCTCCAGAGCCGAAGTCGAAGATTGGATTGGTGATCGGCGCGATCCTGCTTTTCTTCTTGGTCTTAGCC
>CAZHUR010000403.1:0-2997 GCA_964535395.1 uncultured Acidimicrobiales bacterium | reverse complement strand
TCGCAAAGGTGCCTAGGACAATAAAGCCCAAGTGAGCAACCGATGAATAGGCAACGAGACGTTTGAGGTCCTTTTGCATCGTGGCCGCCGCAGCACCGTAGAGGATTCCGATGGTGCCAAGAATCATGAGCACTGGGGCAAACCAGGTCGCAGCCTCGGGGAACAAGAAAAGTCCGAAGCGGAAGAAGCCGTAGGTGCCGAGCTTGAGCATGACGCCAGCCAAGATGACCGACCCAGCGGTCGGTGCCTCGGTGTGAGCGTCGGGAAGCCACGTGTGAACCGGGAACACCGGCACTTTGACCGAGAAGGCAAGGACAAACGATAGGAAGATCCAGCGGCCTGCTTCGACCCCCCAGTTCTGTCCTTCGGCGAGCGCGACCACATCAAAGGTGAGAACACCTGTGGCACGTTCATGGAAGAACACGATCGCCAGAATGCCGACGAGCATGAGCGCTGAGCCGAACATGGTGAAGATGAAGAACTTCGTTGCTGCGTAGACGCGGTTTCCATGACCCCAGCGGCCGATGAGGAAGTACATCGGGACGAGGACGACCTCAAAGAACACAAAGAAGAAGAACAAGTCGAGCGACATAAAGACGCCCATGATCCCCGCTTCGAGCGCGATGATCCACGCGAAGTAGTTCTTTGGGCTGTGCTCTGGGGTTACCCCGATGATCGCCAGCGGGAAGAGGAACCCGGTGAGCACGACGAGGAACAAGCTGATGCCGTCGATCGCAAGATCCCAACGAATCCCCAAACTCTCGATCCACACATTGGGGTCTTCGTTTCGGAACTGGAAGCCACCGTTGGACTTGTCGAATACCAAAAGCACCCACAAGCTGAGTGCGCCGGTAACGACCGAGGCAGCCATCGCCACGAGGCGATGAGCCTCAACGCGTGCCTTCGGGATCATCAAGACCGCGATCGCGCCGAGGAACGGAACGACGATCAGGGAAGTGAGGATGGGGAACGATGTTCCCGTTCCGCCTTCAACGGCTAAATGGAAGTTGCTCATGAGGCCACCCTGACTACGAACCAGACAAGCAGGGCAATAGAGCCAGCGGAGATGCCGAGTGCGTAGGAGCGCACGAGGCCGTTCTGGAAGCGACGGACAACGCCGCCGGTGTTACGAACTAGTGAGCCGGTGCCGTTGACCATGCCGTCGACAACCGTGGCATCGAATGCGGTGATTGCGTCGAACATCTTGGCGCCAGGGCCTCCCATGAAGGCCGAAACTGCCCGGTCGTATCCCCAGCCGTCGAACAAGATCGGCCTTTCGATCTTGGACGGATCGCCGTGGTTCTGGAAGTAGATGCGGATCGCCGCCATCATGCCGATCCCGCCGACGACGATCGCGACGACCGCTAGAGCCACCTTGGTCCCAGCCGATGACACGAACTTGTGTTCAAAGGTAAGTGAGGCCTCGAGCCAGTTTTCGAGGAAGTGCACCTCAGATGAGAACGGCAACTGGATGATGCCGCCGAAGATGCTGAGGAACGCGAGGATGACGAGAGGGATCGTCATCTGCCACGGCGACTCGTGAGGATGGTGGTCCTTACGACGTTGCACAGATTCGGGGAGGAAGTCCGTTGCTGCACCCGCGGTTAGTGCCTCACCGCGCACCGGAACAGGACGGCTATCGGACTCGCTCATACGCGCCGACACGGCCATGCCTGCCTCTTCGACAGCCTCGGCCGCCTCATTTCGCGCAAGCAACGTAGAGGCTTCGAGTTCCTCGGCTTTTTCGAGTTTCGTCGACGCTGCAGCAGCTGTCTTCTGGGCAGCCTCAACTTCTTCGGCGCTGGTCGTTTCTGCAATGCCAGCATTTGCCTTCGCCAGTGCCACTCGCGCGGTTTCGAGCGCGACAGTTGCGTCGTCGTGTGCCTTGATCGAAGCTTCAGATGCAGCGACGAGTTCGTCCTTGGTCCCCTCGGCATCGGCGATGTATCCCGCCCAGGCCGTCTCGACTTCACCGGCGTCGGGGTCGCCGAAGCGGTAGTCACCATAGAAGGTCATAAAGACCTGACGGCTCATGTAGAAGCCGGTCATGAGCGCAGTGATCAAGGCGAAGAACCAGAGGAGCTTGCCGTTAATACCTGGAACTTCCCAAGCGCTGAGCAAGATCTCATCTTTGGACCAGAAACCAGAGAATGGTGGCACGCCCGCGATAGCCAACCAACCAATGATGAAGGTGGCCGAGGTGATCGGCATCAGCTTGCGGAGTCCACCGTAACGACGCATGTCCTGGTCGTCATCCATGCCGTGGATAACCGAGCCAGAACCGAGGAACAGCAGCGCTTTGAAGAAGGCGTGGGTGATCATGTGGAAGATCGCTGCGACAAACACACCCGAGCCAACAGCGAGCACCATGTACCCCAGCTGTGAAACCGTGGAGTACGCGAGGACCTTCTTGATGTCGGTCTGCGCGATTGCGATGGTCGCTGCAAAGAACGCAGTGCCAACGCCGACCCAGGCAATGATGTTGGTAACCCACTGAGCGTGAAGGAGGGCCTCATAGACCAGACCATTGAGACGGGTGAGCAGATACACACCAGAGGTGACCATGGTGGCAGCGTGGATGAGTGCTGAAACCGGTGTCGGGCCAGCCATTGCGTCGGGCAGCCAGAGGAACAGTGGGAACTGGGCAGACTTGCCCATCACACCAACAAAGAGCAGCAGAATAGCGGCTGCCAGAACCGGGGTGCTGAGTTGGTCGGCGGTGCCGTTGATCGTCAGGTAGTCGATCGACCCGATCGATGCGAACAGGACGAAGGTTCCGACCATGTAGCCCCAGTCACCAACACGGTTGGTGACAAAGGCCTTCTTGCCGGCCATTGCGTTCTTCTCTTCGGTGAACCAGAAGCTGACGAGGAAGTATGAACATGCGCCCACGCCTTCCCAACCGAGGAAGGTGAGCAGCAGGTTGTCGCCGAGAACGAGGATGAGCATCGCGAAGATGAACATGTTGAGGTAGATAAAGAACTTTGCGACGTTCTC
>CAZHUR010000402.1:0-3000 GCA_964535395.1 uncultured Acidimicrobiales bacterium | reverse complement strand
CCGCAGAACGGGCCTCCACGATCCTTCGTCCGGCCGGAGCGATGCAGCGACTCGATGAAGTTGCGATCCACATGGCAGCGTGGCAACGAACTCCCACGCCCGCAGTCCAAACGCCTACGGCGGTCATATTTGCCGCTGACCACGGCGTGGCCGCCGATGGCGTCAGCGCCTATCCGAGCGAAGTCACCGGGGCGATGCTCGGAGCGTTTCAAGCTTCGAAGGCATCTGTGTCGGCCATGGCCGCGGTCGCCGGCGCCACCGTGATTGCAATCGATGTGGGAGTCGGTAACCCCACGGGCAACCTGCGAATCGAACCAGCGCTAAGTGGCGAACGGTTCGCTGCGGCCTTCACCGCTGGCCGTAACGCGGTGACAGAAATCCAAACCGATCTATTGATCTTGGGCGAGATGGGCATCGGCAACAGCACCGCTGCCGCTGCTGTCACGGCTGCACTCCTCGGCGGAGAACCCGCCAGCTTCGTCGGACGCGGCACGGGCGTGAACGACGACGCCCTCATGGCTAAGCGAACAGTCGTGGCCGAAGCGCTCGATCGAATCGGCGGGCTGAACGATCCACTAGAAATCCTGCGAGAGGTCGGAGGTGCAGAACTCGTGGCCATGACCGGGGCGATGGTCGAGGCGCGGATGCGCTCGATCCCGGTCCTACTCGACGGCTACATCGCAAGCACGCCAGCGCTCGTAGTCCATGAATGCCTCCCGAGCGGTACGTGGAATCAGCTCGCTGGACACCTCTCTCCCGAACCTGGCCATCGCTCAATCCTCGACAAGCTCGCTCTTGAGCCGCTGCTGACGCTCGACATGCGTCTCGGGGAAGCATCAGGAGCAATGGCAGCAGTCCCTCTCGTAAAGATGGCGTGTGCGTTGCTCACCGAGGTTCCAACGTTTCCAGAATGGTTCGAGTAGTGAGCCCGCTACAGAGCTTGTGGGTTGCTGTTGGGTTCCTCACTCGCGTGCCGGTCGGCGACCCCAGCCGCGGCGGAACAAGCCCGGTTCAGATGTCGGCTGCAGTTCCCTGGTTTCCCCTCGTCGGGCTCCTGATCGGTTCGATCCAGGGTCTCACATGGCTCGCTCTCAACGAGCTGACGACAGCGTTATTGGCAGCGGTTCTATCCACGGCGGTCACCGCTCTCATCACCGGAGCGTTCCATCACGACGGTCTTGCCGACATTGCCGACGCATTCGGCGGCGGTTGGAGCGTCGAGCAGCGCATGGAGATCTTGAAAGACTCCAGGCTCGGCACCTACGGCACCAGCGCACTTATCTTGGCGTTCGGAACCGAGATCGCGGCTCTGTCATCGCTCGACCCTACGACTGGTTTGCGTGCGCTCCTTACCGCCCACGTGCTCGGCCGCGGTATCGCCGTCGGCGCCATGATCGTCAGCCCGGTAGGCGGCGACGGCCTTGGAGCGTCCTACATGACCGAGCTCAACCCGGTCGCGGGCCTCGGCGCCCTCACCTTTTCGGTTGCGGTGGCCGTTGTGCTACTTGGGCTCACTGGACTGGGCGCAACCATCGTGGCCGCCATTGCCGGAGCCGCCGTGGTGATGCTCGCGATCAACAAGATCGGTGGAGTAACCGGTGACGTTCTGGGCGCCATTTTCGTGATGTCCTTCCTGGCTGTGCTCATCACTGCAACCATTGGTTAGCCCTGCTTCCAGCAACTGACCGAAGTGCAAGATTTAGTGCCCCTGAGCTAACTTCGGAATTCACCGGCTCGGACCGGTTACTTTCCAAGGGGGAACTTGATGAAGGTCGCACTCACGATCAACGATTTTCTTGATCGGGCAATCGCTGTCTACCCAGACCGCGTCGCCATCGTCGATGAGCCGGATCAGCCCGCCGACCCAATGCCAACGCTCACATATAAAGAGTTGGGCGATATTAAACGTCAGATGGGCGTGGCCATGGACGAGATGGGTATTGAGATGGGCGCCAGGGTTGCGATGGTGTCACACAACTCGGCACGCCTGCTCTCTTCGTTCTTCGGTGTGAGCGGTAATGGCCGTGTCTTTGTGCCGATCAACTTTCGACTCAGTGCCGACGAGGTGCGATACATCGTCGAACACTCCGGTTCCGAAGCACTTCTCGTGGACCCTGAGCTGGCCGAAGCGCTCGCCGATGTCGAATGCGAGCGCAAGTGGATCCTCGGACCCGAATCCGATGCTGCATGGTTGGGTCGTGAGGGTGAACCGCAGCCGTGGGAACCAGATGAGGATGCAACTGCGTCGATCAACTACACGTCGGGCACCACCGCTCGACCAAAGGGAGTCGAACAGACCCACCGTGCTCGTTGGACCAATGCGGTCACCTTCGGGTGGCACGCTTCGGTAACAGACCGCGACGTCTACCTGCACACACTGCCGATGTTCCACTGCGATGGTTGGGGCATGCTCTACACGGTCACCGCAATGGGCGTGAAACACGTCGTGAATCGAAAAGTCGACGGCGCCGAGATCCTCCGCCGAATCGAAAAACACGGCGTAACGCTTATGTGCGGTGCTCCAGCGGTTGTCGCTGCGGTTCTCGACGCTGCCAAAGATTGGGACGGCGAGATTCCCGGCCGAGACAAGGTCCGTATCATCGTCGCTGGCGCTCCCCCGCCCACGGCGACGATCGAGCGGGTCGAGACCGAACTTGGCTGGGAGTTCATCCAGATCTACGGACTCACCGAAACCGCACCGCTGCTCACGATCAACCGCTGCCGCCAAGAATGGGATGAACTCACCCCAACCGATCGTGCCAAGAACCTGGGGCGCCAAGGCGTGCCCGCGGTCGGCGTCGAGATGAAGGTCTCCCAATCCGGGGAGTTCCTCGCCCGTAGCAACAACGTTTTGAAGAGCTACTGGGCCAACCCCGATGCCAGCGCTCAGGCGCTCGAAGGCGGCTGGTTCCACACCGGCGACGGTGGCGTTGCCGACGACGATGGCTACTACACGATCCTCGATCGCAAGAAGGACGTCATCATTTCCGGCGGCGAGAA
>CAZHUR010000401.1:0-3016 GCA_964535395.1 uncultured Acidimicrobiales bacterium | reverse complement strand
AAGATACATACAGGATGCATCGCCGGACGTTCTAATCTCCGCCCTCGACCTCGCCAACCTGACCGCGATCGGCGTTTCCAGAACGTTGCGCAACCGCCCTCAGGTGGTCGTCACTGAACACGCTGCGATCTCGGTCCATCTGGGCGTCAATCGTTCAAACAGGCGTGCGCTACGCCTCGTTCAGGCGATCTTGCCTCAGCTCTTGAACGTGGGGTACCGCTTTGCAGATCGCGTGGTTGCTGTTTCTCACGGTGTGGCTGACGACCTCGCCGAGACCACAGGGTTGCCACGCGACCGGGTGTTGGTGGTCGGCAACCCGGTCGTCACCCCTGAGGTTCGCTCCAAGGCCGAGCAACCTGCGACTCACCCGTGGCTACTCGATCCGGACGGCCCCCCTGTGATTCTCGGCGTTGGACGCCTCTCGCCTCAGAAGAACTTTGCATTGTTGTTGAGAGCGTTCGCACAGGTCCGGTCCGAACGCGACGCTCGACTGTTGATTCTCGGTGAGGGTCCAAAGCGCGCCGAGCTAGAGAAACTCGCCAAAGAGCTGGACATATCGAAGGATCTGTCGATGCCCGGTTTCGTCGACAATCCCTACGCGGAGATGGCAGCGGCCGATGTGTTTGCCTTGTCATCTGAATACGAAGGGTTGCCGACAGTTCTCATTGAGGCGCTCTTTTGTGACACACCGGTTGTGAGCACCGATTGCAAGGCGGGACCTCGACAGATTCTCGACGACGGGGTGCACGGCAAGCTCGTGCCCGTCGGCGACCTGGACGCTTTAGTCACCGCGCTTCATGGGGTTCTCGACGAGAGAGACCAGGCGGGCCGTCAGACCGGCTGGGAGCAGTTCTCCGAGGAAGTCATCATTGCCGAGTACACCGACCTTGTGAACTCGATCGGCGCTGAGGTGCCGGTCTAGATTTACAGCCCTCTACGGCTTGAGCGCTTCGCCGCGTGACACGACCGTGGCAAGAGCAAGTCGTGGCGAACCGAGGGAACTGACACCGGTTCGTCTCTTGGCCACCACGAGCAGCGTCGTGTTCTGTGCCACGATCGCGATCGACGCGGCCAGCGCTGCACCGGAGACACCGAGAGACGGAACCAATAGGGCTGCCAAGGAGAGCGAGACGCCGGCAAAGATCGCGTTGATCCATGCGACGGTGTTTTGGGAACCGGTCATGCCGAGAAGGTGAGCGCAGCTACCAGTCCACACGTTCCACAATTGGCCGGCTGCGAGAATCACCAGGCTGGTCGCTCCCGCGGCGTAGAAATCTCCGTAGAGCAGCGTGAGCAGCGGCGTAGCGAATACGAAGATCACGATTGCGACGCCGGTCGAGGCAAGCCCTGCGAGCCCGGTAACTCCCGCGACAATTCGTTGGAGTTGTGGGGTTGTTTCCGAGTCGTTCGCGAGGTCCGAGATGATCGGTGACAACACCGTGCCGATGAGGAGCATCGGTGCGGTTAGCAAGATGATGAGCTGCACAACCGCTCCGTAGATGGCCACCTCGTCGGACGATCCGTATGCCTCGATGATGTAGAGGCTTCCGCGAACGAACACGATCGAGATCAACTGGTTGACGGCGAATGGTAGGCCGCTACGAAAGCGTCCTTCGACCAAGCTGGGCTGGCCCGACTTGATGTCGATCTCGGGTCTGGTTCGGCGCCAGACATAGACAGCGTAGAGATTCGCAAGGACGAGGCTCGCCACCACGAGACCGGCAACGGTGACCAGGTCGATCTCGACACCGACGAGCAGAATCACGACCAACGGGATCACGAGGAGTAGGTTCTTCAATCCTCCGGCGAGCAGGCCGGCCATGCGCATGTCGTTGAAACTTCGGAACACGTCGCTTATGTGTCCTTGCCAACTTTGCGCAATCACCCACAGGATTGCCACCGAGCCAATCGTTATGCGTTCGCTCATCGAATCGGCCCATGGCACCGACGGGACACCGAGAACATGGACGAGTCCGAAGATGAGGACGACCAGTGCTGTGGCACGACGACGGATTCGGGCTGCCGCGACCAGTTCGTTTGCAATGTCGCTGGTGCGGCCGGCGCTGGTCATTGGAGGCACGAGGCGTACGAGGTTCTCGCCCTGCCCTGCGATTCCAAAGATCGACGCCAACGTCACCGTCGTCAGAAGCAGTGTGTACCGGCCAAAGGTTTCGGGCGTCACGCTTCGCACGAGGGCGGTGGTGACAGCAAAGCCGCCGAACATAAAGGCCGCACGTCCAAAGGCGGCCCACGAGAGGCGGTTTGCCAGCTCTCGTGAGGATGGTCCGACGGGGGTGGCGGTGGACTTCTCGTCTCGAATGTCAGTCATGACACGACCGATCGATCGCGAGGGCTTCGATCAGGCCAAAGAACTCGTGGAAGAACTCGTTCCTCGTAGCTCCGATCTCGATCGGGAACTGGCCGACCTGGCCGTCGAAACACTGCCTCACCCGCAATGCGGCTCGGCTGACGTGGTAGTCCGAAGTGGCCGCTATCAGGCTCGTGTAGCCGCGCTCGATCGCGATTTCGACCATCCGGGCGGCTTCGCCAGCGGTATCGTCGACCTCCGGGCTGAAGCACACGACGTCGAGGCCGTCGATTTCGGCATCGCACAGCGCGAGGAACTCTTCAGAACCCTCCCAGTTTCCGTTTCCGACGCTCACGATGAGCGTTGGGATGCCCTGTGCGGTGGCGATCTCGACCGCACCAGCGGCCCGCTCACCCTCACCACCAGCAAAGAGCAACACCGCCTCAGCGTCGACCGGAGCGCTGGTACTAGGTCGAAGAATCCGCAACGTCAGAGCGGCTCCGCCAATGGCGCCGAGCACCAACCCGAGCAGACTCGCAACCACGAAGAACCGACGCGCGCTCATCAGCCTTCTCCCTCGATGCTGACGATGTCGGATACCACTCGCACAATGTCAATTCTGACATCGCCTCCCTCTGACACAAGTCGGAAGTCGCCGCCGAACACGCTGCCATCGGCGGCGACTTCCGACTTGTGTCAGAGGGAGGC
>CAZHUR010000400.1:0-3029 GCA_964535395.1 uncultured Acidimicrobiales bacterium | reverse complement strand
ATCGAGCAACGTCATGATGATCTCGACACTACTGGCGTTGTGCAGCCGTGTCGTTGTGCAGCACTGTCGTCAGGGAGTAGCTGCCGTCTGCAGCGACTGACAGCGCACCACCTCAGGCAGCGTGGCGGCGGGTTTCGATCGTCGTGGTCTCGTCGCTGCCGCCGGCATCGCCTGACTTCACGCTCCGGAGGACCGACCGTGGCAAAGGGTCTGCGAGGAAGAATCCATAGGAGGACACCATGACGATGCCAAAGACCGTGAGCTGAAGTGTGGTCGCCATCAGTAGGGCTATCGACGCGTGGAGGCCGAAGCCGAGCACCACACCGATGCGGCGAAAGGGTGGACGCCACAGCGTGTACACGACAACCAACTCGGTCAAGATGGCGAGCATTGCGAGCGGCGAAAGGACGCTCTGGACGAGCAGTGCCTCGGGTGGGCTGATGAGCCCGTTCCCAATCGATGCTCGAAGCACGCCTCCCCCGAGAAAACTTGGATTGAGCTTGGTGATGCCAGCAAAGAAGTAGACCGCGGTGATCTGTACCTTCATCAGCAAGATCGGCCAACCGGTGATCGATTCGGTTTGATGACCGCGTCGCACGGCGTCGACCGACAGCGTGGCGCCCGGCTCGGTGAGGATGAACAGTCCGGTCATGATCGTGAGCAAAAGGAGGTGGTTTGAGTAGGCCTGCTGGTCGAGGGCGATCGAGGTTGCCATGACGGCACAGAGGGCAGCGCCGCTTACTCGGGTCCACGCACCGATCGTGAACGTCACGGCGGTGATGAGCCAAGCGACCACGATCGCGTTGACGAGAGCGGTGGTGGGTTGTGGAAACGAGTCGAACCAGGGGAAGCGCAGAAGAGTCGCATCGGTAAGCGGCGTCAGCACGTCGACCGCGTTTATCCCTCGAAGGATCGCCGCGACGCCAATTCCGATGCGAACGAAGGCGATCGGTCGTGCGGGGTACTCGCCGGTCACGACGCGGTCGAGGCGCTGAGCTATGTCCCCGAACACGTCACCGTCTCCTCAGAAGTGCTCGTGCGCAAGATGATCGCTGCCGCTTCAGGTTCGGAGCTACACAGATGTGGAGGCAGCAGATCATTGAGTGGCAGCTCGGCTCGCAAGACCGCCACGTAGTCAGCAGGGTTCACCTCGAAGGGCTCGCCGGCGTCTGGGACGACGATGAAGTCGGTTGCCTCTCCCCCGCTGCTGAACATCTGCCAGCCGAATCTCGACGTTGTTCCATCACCTAAACGAGATGCGGGAATGGCCACGATGAACAGGATTGCCATGACGACCACCGCGGCGCGGCGGCGATCTCGGGGAGACCCGAGAGCTTGGCTGCTGTGCGTGTCGCTGTTTGTCGCCACATTTCCTTATCGGCTCCCAGGCCGAAACGCTGAGATGATTTCCTATGCTGAGGGCATGCTCATACCCCCAATCGATCTCATGGGCGGCGAAGCCGTACAGCTCATCGGTGGCAAGGACCACGCACTGTCCGCTGGCGACCCTCGGCCGTTGGCGACCAAGTTTGGTCGGGTGGGCGAGATTGCGATCGTCGATCTCGACGCAGCACTCGGGACCGGCGACAACACCGCGCTGATCAAAGAGCTGCTACCACTGGCGTCGTGCCGGGTGGGCGGCGGCATACGTTCGGTCGAAGCTGCGATCGAATGGCTCGATGCCGGAGCGACCAAGGTTGTGCTCGGCACCGCTGCCACCCCCGAGGTGCTGTCGGCGCTGCCACCTGAACGCACCGTCGTTGCTCTCGACAGCTTTGAGGGCGAGGTGGTTACACACGGTTGGACCAAGGGAACTGGTCAGCGCGTCGAGGACAAGCTCGAAGAGTTGCGAGGCCTTACTTCCGGGTTCCTTTTGACCTTTGTGGAGCGTGAGGGCCAGATGACCGGCACCGACCCAGAGGTTCTCGAGCGGTATCTGGCCGCTGCGGGCGACTGTCGCGTGACCTTCGCTGGCGGCATCACCGGAGCTGAAGAGATCGGTGCCATCCATAGGTTGGGCGCCGACGCTCAGGTGGGGATGGCGCTGTACAAGAACGAGGTGAGCCTGGCCGAAGCGGTCGCCGCCTCGCTGCGCACCGACCGCGAAGATGGGCTGTGGGCAACGACTGTCACCAACCGCCGCGGTCAATTACTCGGCCTTGCCTACTCGAATCTCGAAAGCCTCGATCGCACCCTCGAGACGGGCGACGTGCACTACTGGAGCCGCAGTCGGGGCGAGCTGTGGCAGAAGGGCCTCACGTCGGGAGCCACGCAAACGCTGCATTCACTCGCCCTTGATTGCGACGGCGATGCACTCCAGTTCTCCGTAGATCAGGCAGGGCGAGGCTTTTGTCATCTCGATCGAACGAGCTGTTTTGGCGACTTCGACGGCTTTGCCGAACTTGAGCGTCGCCTAGCCGACCGGGTGATCAACGCGCCGGACGGAAGCTTTACCAAACGATTGTTCGAAGATCGCGACCTGTTAGCGGCGAAGATCACCGAAGAGGCTGAGGAGCTAAACGAGGCGACCGACCGTGACGACATCGTGCACGAGGCCGCCGATGTGCTGTTCTTTGTGATGACCCGCCTCGCGGCCGAGGGCATTGCTCTCGACGACATCGAGCGGGAGCTCGATCGGCGAGCGCTGAAGGTCACCCGTCGCGACTAACCACTCAAAAGACCACTACTCGCGCGCGTGCAAACGCATGGAATGAGCTTTCGAGGTTCGCGTCTATGACCTCATGACGAAGCGTGAGATTCGTTGACCAGAACTAATCGAAAAGGTGCTTTACTAACTCACCATTTCACACAAGGATGCGGACAGGAAGCACCACTTGGATGAAACGGGAGACTATGAGACTGAAAGCCGCGGGAGTAACACTCGCTCTACTCGCTGCCCTATTGGGAGCAGCGCCGACTGTATCGGCAGAGGAGGGGGAGCCAGCCGGATCAGCCTGTGATCAGTACCCCGTGACCATCAGGGCTGCGGGACCAGGCCTCCTGACCGTTGGCACCGACGGCGACGACGT
>CAZHUR010000399.1:0-3032 GCA_964535395.1 uncultured Acidimicrobiales bacterium | reverse complement strand
GCCCCTTTCACAACCTCTGGAAGGTTTACCAACGCAAAAACAGGTTGGTCGAGGTTGGTGAAATATCGGCGAAGGATGTCGGATTCGGCTGGTGTGAACTCTTCAGACTCGTACGGGGTCACGGAGCGCGAGCATATGGCCGAATCTGGCCTTCCAGACGGATATTTCCGATCTTTCAGATAGCGAGCTCAACCGCATCGGGGAATACGGACACTTCGACCCGCGCTGCTGAACCCAAAGCACGGCCATCAACCCACACTCGGGCGCTTGGCGGTGGCGTGAACGTAGCGCTTCGAAGCCGCCGAATCGAGATCGCAGGATGGGGCACATGAGAACCCGATGGAAGCCGTTTTCGTGCTTTCATCCGATCCGACATTGGTAACTCGGCCGAGATCACGTCAAAGCGTCCGTCGTTTGGGTGTCCGCTCGGCGTGACGTTCCACTCCCCCAGAAACGATGAATTCATCGCTCCCTCGATCGGTCCACTCCAGAATTTGGATGCGATGACCAGGCTCGACGACATCACCATCGTGAGCGGGGTCGATCCATTGTGTATGACCACTACACCGAGGTCGATCGGGACGATGGTGCGCTCGTGGCCGAGCACAGTCTCAACAGTCCCCCGCGCTCCAAGCGTGAGCGCTAGACCGTTTGACGCTAGACGTGGATCCTTGGGAACGGTCTCGTCGCCGTTTGGGACCAGGGCGACCAATTCGGGACCCTTCGGGCACGGAGTACCCGAGCTTTCGTCCACCTGAAAGAACTCTGAGAGCTCAGCGTCTGATCTGGCCACCGGTGTGTCAACACCTACCTCGCCGCGGCGGCCCCAGTCTTTACCCTTCTCGATCGTCATCTTCGACCAGTCCTTCTGTAACTCCCAGATCGAGTGGTGCATCGACGATGCCTCTGCGGACCAACTCGATCGCTGCGCGCGCCGTCGAACGGGTTTGTGGATTCTGTGCCACAGAGGCGACTTGGGCCAAGACGTCGATGACCTGTTTCATAGAACGTACAAAGTCTCCACCGGAGAGCTCCTCTGTGCCCAAGATGTCGGTGAGGTCACCGCCGGCGGCCCAACCGTGTGTAGCTCCGACCAGTCCAGCGTCGATTTCGCGGGTCTCCGGTAGCCCATATGCCGATTCGAGACGCTGGACCTCGGCAAGGCACTCGAATACACCGTCGACGGCGATTCTGCTCTCCTTGCTCGGAAACCATGGCGGAGGAGCGTCTTCGCGGCCGCGCGACTCGTACACGAAACAGGAGATGATGCCTGCGAGAGTTGCTGGATTGTGATCATCGAGGTGTCCTGCGCGAAGCGATTCGACGAGCACCAGATCGAGTTCGTGGAAGGTGCCAAGAAGCATCTCGCCACGCTGGGTCAACGACCACTGGTCGATGTAGCCAAGCTCGGTAAGCAGCCCCACGATCGATCGCAGCCGGCTCTTGAGGCGTCCCTTCCGTTCGGTTATCTTCGCTTCGACTCGACGAAGCTCGCGTTCGACTTTCTTCTGGCGGGCCCGGTCGCGGTTTTGCAACCTCTCGGACCCGTGGTCGCCATATTTGTCGCCGGTCTTCTTTCCGGCCTTTTTCGATTTCTTGGAGCCGCGGTTGACTTTGCGGAGTCCGCCGACGAGATCGTGTTGGTGCGATCGACTGTTTGGATTGAAGGGTTCGGGTGGTCGAATATGGGTGAGTGTCACCGGTGGTTCACCAAGCGATTCGAGGTCGACCACACTCGTTTCGCCGTTTCGGTCGATGACTCGGAGTGTCACTTCCTTGCGGCGCCACGCACTCGACAAAACAACCACTACCGAACCAATGTCGATCACATCGCCTGGACGCAGCTTGGCCGCTACCGACGAGATGTCGGCGAACCTGCGCGAGCGCTCCCCTTCCGACAGTTCGTCGAGATTGGTGTGCCCGACGTCCTCGGTCATTTCCGCGTGTCCGAGTTCGCCGCGCAGACGAGCACGACGTCGTTCGAGTTCTCCAACCGCCCGGTCGGTTTGGAATTGTCCAAACGACTTGGCGAGCAACTCTTCGGCGACGGCACGCGTATAGCGGCTGACGAGGTGGCAGGTCATGTTGTAGGTCGGGCGAAAGGCCGAGCGGAGCTCAAAGCTCTGAGATTGAGCGAGCTGAACGATCTCGTCGAAGGTGGTGAACGGCGTCCACAGGACCAGCGCCGTACCTTCGTCGTCGATGCCCCGACGCCCTGCCCTGCCAGTCAGCTGTGTGTAGTCGCCTGGGGTCAGGCTCTCGTGGTGTTCGCCGGTGAACTTCGTCAACTTCTCGATCACGACCGTTCGCGCCGGCATGTTGATCCCAAGGGCAAGGGTTTCGGTTGCGAATACCGCTTTCAGGTAGCCGTCGGCGAAGAGTTCTTCGACGATTTCTTTGAACAAAGGCACCATCCCCGCGTGGTGTGCGGCAATGCCCGCTCGCAATCCCGCTAGCCAGGCTGAATATCGGAGAGCTCGGCGATCGTCATCGTTGAGATGGCTCGTGCGTCGCTCGACGTACTCGGTGATCTCGGCCGCTGCCGATGCGTCGGTGAGGGTGACACCCTGACTTCTGAGCTGGGAGACCGCGTCTTCACACCCCGCCCGACTGAAGATGAAGGTGATCGCCGGCAGCAGTCCTCGCATGTCGAGCTCGCGA
Organism: uncultured Acidimicrobiales bacterium; assembly: GCA_964535395.1. Classification (GTDB taxonomy): domain Bacteria; phylum Actinomycetota; class Acidimicrobiia; order Acidimicrobiales; family SHLQ01; genus SHLQ01. The sequence goes on along the minus strand of CAZHUR010000399.1, from coordinate 371 downwards.
ATGACCTCGTGACGGCGTGGTGTCCTCCAGGGCTTTTTCTGTGGTGGTCCGTGGCGACCGCTCTTTCCCCTGCGGTGTGCTGACCGCGGAGTCGGATCGAACTTCTTGCCCTGTGGGTTTGCTCGTGACTTGGAAAGCGTGTCGATGAGATGGCTCCGCGAATTGCCTTTCTCGGCAATGAAATACGAGTTGGTGAGCTTCACTGGACGGGTGGTCTCGGTCACGGCAACACATTCGCGATGCACGCTCGAGATCCACGCAGCGAGTTCGTCGGCATTCGACACTGTTGCTGACAGTGCAATGAGTTGGATGTGGCTCGGGAGGTGAATGATGACCTCCTCCCAGACCGGGCCACGAAAGTTGTTTTGTAG
>CAZHUR010000398.1:1868-3032 GCA_964535395.1 uncultured Acidimicrobiales bacterium | reverse complement strand
AGGCGACGCCACACGCCGGAGTTTGCTTCGTGGTCTTGGTTGGTGACGATGATCTCGTCTCCGTCTTCCCACAGCTCGCGAAAGGCCTTCGCTAACACGTAGGTGTTCTGCGACGTCGATGGTCCGATGTGAACTTCGTCTTGGCCGACGTTGAGCGCTGCGGCCAGGCGTACGTAGGCATCGTCCATCAGCTGGCCGCCGGTGGTGGCCGCAGGGTAGGGGCCGTAGGGCTGGACCTTGGTCTTGGTGTAGAACTCGGTCAGCCGATCGACCGTCTGACGGCATGGATACGAACCGCCCGCATTCTCAAAAAAGGCCCAGCCGTCGAGTGAAGGTTCGGAGAAGGCGGGGAACTGGCCGCGAATGAAGTCCAGGTTGAGCTCGGGAGTTTCCACTACGGGGCCAGTTCTTGCCACACAGTGGCGACAGATTCATCGCCGAAGACTTCGACCTCAGGCCCAGGGCGACCCCACACCCACATCAGCAGTGCCTGGGCTGTGCCCTTCACGGCAGCGTCGCCCTTGGCGTGCTCACGAACTACGGTGAAGTCGCGATCACCGTCGCCGGTAATGAGCCACTCGCCTTCGGTGTCGGTGCAGTGAAGGTGAAGCGAAGTTGCTGGATAGTTGCGGTCTGGACGGGAAGAAGAAGAGCGCAGCCCAACCTCGGTGTATTCATCGATGCACTCGCTGGCGACCTCCGGAGCAAGAGGGGTAGAAATGCCGACCGCGTGCTCGGCGTCCCAACGGTGTACCACGGTTTCACACGCCATTCGCCGGATCCAAAACCCTGCGTCGTGATCGGGCTTTGCGAACGACCAGGCGGGTGCTGCTGGGTCCGCGTGCGTGAGCACTTCAATCATCGTGGCGCGCACGCTGCCAGCCCATTCGAACAGCCTGCTGTCGTCGTCTGGCCTTGGACTCGCCGGCCCGGTTTTGTCACCACCGGCTTTGACGTTGGCTGTCGCAATTCCCCAAACCATGACCTGGTGGGAAAGGAGATCAGCCATAGTCCACTCGCCGCAATGCTCCACCGGCGAGTCCAACGGCTTAGCGGCACAAGCAGCCAAGAACAGATCGCTCTCCGCCTCAATAATCTCCATGTACTGGTCTTTAATCATCGGACCAACCTACTTGCCGAACCGGGGCCTGTCCCCAATTGGCG
>CAZHUR010000398.1:0-1768 GCA_964535395.1 uncultured Acidimicrobiales bacterium | reverse complement strand
GCCCAAAACGAAAGCAGGCTGGTGTGGACCCCCCGGACCACACCAGCCTGTTCAGTTGCCAACCGCCGAAGGCGGTCAACTATCCTCGTCAACCCCCCAAAGGTGACGAGAGTTCTTTCGTAGCTAGCCGGCGGCTGCCTCCAATGCCCTCTTTGTGAGTACTTGTGCAAGATGGGTGCGGTATGGCCCATCAGCGTTCAGGTCCTCAGGAGGTGTAGTGCCCTCAGCTGCCAACGCTGCCGCGTCAGCAACCGATGAACCGCCGCCTAGTGCTTGTTCAGTCGCTGTTGCCCGAAGTGGGGTCGCACCCATGTTGACCAGGGCAACGCCCTTGCCCCCGTCGGCTACTGCTACACCAACGATGGCCCAGTCTTGGGCTCGACGATTGAACTTCTGGTAATTCCATCCGCCAGTGTCCGCAGGAACTCGAATCTCGACGATCATCTCGTCGGGTGCAAGCGCCGACTCGAAGTAGCTCGTGAAGAAGTCGGTCGCCGCAATTTCGCGTTGACCGTTCGGGCCCTGAGCAACGATCGTTCCACCGAGTGCAAGCACCGCGGCTGGAAGATCCGACGCAGAGTCGGCGTGTGCCATCGTGCCACCGAGGGTTCCTCGGTGTCGGACGGCTGGGCCGCCCACAAGCGATGCCACGTGAGCGAGCATCGGGCAGTGCTCGGCCAGCACCGCGCTGGTCTCGAGTTCCTTATGCTTGGTCATGGCGCCGATGGCGACATGACCGTTGCTCTGGTTGATGTAGCTGAGGTCGCTGATGCGACCCACGTCGATGAGTTGGGTTGGCGTAGCCAAACGGAACTTCATCATTGGGATAAGCGAATGCCCGCCGGCGAGAATCTTCGCCTCGTCTCCGTACTCCCCGAGGAGTTGGATGGCGTGTTCTGCATTCTCTGCAACCGTGTAGTCAAATGCTGCTGGGATCATGCTGCACCTCCTGAGCTGTTGATCGCTTCCCAAACTCTCTTCGGTGTCGCTGGCATGTCCATGTCCTTTACTCCGTAGGGCGACAGCGCGTCGCACACGGCGTTCATGACCGCTGCAGCTGAACCGATCGTCCCGGCCTCGCCAGCACCCTTTACCCCGAGCGGGTTGGTGGTTGATGGCGTGACCGTGAAGTCGAGTTGCATCGATGGAACTTCCATTGCCGAAGGCACGAGGTAGTCCATGAACGACGGGTTGTTGATGTTGCCATCAGCGTCGTACACAACTTCTTCGAACAATGCCTGAGCAACGCCCTGGACAATGCCTCCGTGAAGCTGACCCTCAACGATCATCGGGTTGACCTGATGACCGCAGTCGTCGACAGCGATGTAGTCGATGAGGTCGACGCCACCTGTCTCGGTGTCGATCTCGACGACCGCCACATGTGTTCCGAATGGGAACGCAAAGTTTGGCGGATCAAAGCTGATCTGCTCCTGAAGGTTTGGCTCCATGCCATCTGGAAGGTCATGAGCCGTGAAAGCAGCAAAGCCGAGTTCCTGGATGTGAACCGACTTTGCTGGGGTACCCGCCACCGAAAATGCGCCAGCTTCAAAGACCACGTCTTCGGGTGCTGCCTCGAATTGATGAGCCGCGATGAGCTTGGCTTTCTCGATCACCTTGTCGGCTGCCATTGCAATAGCAACGCCGCCAACAGCGAGTGATCGGGAGCCGTAGGTGTCTAGACCGAGCGGGCTCTTGGCCGTATCGGAGTGGAGCACCTCGACATCGTTTGGATCGACGCCCATCTTGTCGGCGATGATCATCGACCATG
>CAZHUR010000397.1:0-3047 GCA_964535395.1 uncultured Acidimicrobiales bacterium | reverse complement strand
ATGTAGCGCTCAGTACCGGACTATCGAACGTGGCCTTGCGCCGGGTCAGCTTGGGCCACATCTCCGGCCGTCCGCTGGTGCGCGTCACCGCTGCCCCGCTCGCTGGCTGGCAGCTGGGAGTCAAGCGAGCGCTCGATGTTGTTGGTGCGTCGCTGCTCCTTGCCGCAACAGCGCCCATCATGTTGCTTGCCATGCTCGCCATCAAGCTCGAGGATCGCGGTCCTGCGCTATTCACCCAGACCAGGGTGGGCAAGGCCGGTAAGACGTTCCGCATCCTCAAGTTCCGCACGATGTTTGAGAACGCCGAACAGATGCTGATCGATCTTCGTAACGACCACGAAGGTCCGGTCTTCAAAATGACCGACGACCCTCGGATCACCAAGGTCGGATCGATCTTGCGAAAGACGTCGATAGACGAACTCCCTCAGCTCGTCAACATCCTACGCGGCGAGATGAGCCTCGTCGGTCCACGGCCGTTGCCGGTGCACGAAGTCGAGGCTGCCCCGATTCAGTTCCTTGATCGTCAAGCAGTCAAGCCAGGCCTAACCGGTCGTTGGCAGGTCTCTGGCCGTTCAGATACTGGGTTTAAAGAGCTCGATGCGCTCGATCGCTGGTACGTCGACAACTGGTCGCTCGGACAGGATCTTGAAATTCTCGCCAAGACGGTGCCAGCGGTGCTCCTCGCGCGAGGCGCGAGATAGCTCAAATGGGCACGCTGGTTGTGTAATTTCCCGGCAATCGCCGCGCACAGTGACAAAAGTCTCCGATTTGTTTTGGTGCGGTTGCTCTAGACGCGATAGAACAATGACCGTGGCCTTACCGGAAGGTAAGTCCGGCGGGTTGTAGGTGGGACTGCAACTGTTCATGGCGGATCACATTGGGAAAGAAAATGAAATCGACGAGCCCACCTCAACGCATAGATCTTCTCCATGTGACCTTTGACGTGCTTCTGCTCGCCACTGTGATGATCTCTACCACGATCATCTTGTGGGGACCATCGCATCTGTTGAGCGCATCGTCGGTTCAACTCGGAGCCCCGATTGCGCTGGGAGTTATTGGATATCTCGGTTGGATCGGCCTGTACGCACGTGTGCGCTATCAGCGAGCCGGTGCTGCCGTGTTTGCCGTGAGCAAGGCAGTTGTGAGTGGCGCGGCAGCCTTTTCGCTCGCCGGTTTTGTCGTCGATATCGGTGGCGGTGCTCGTACGTGGGTCCTCATTGTCGCATTTGGCTGCTGGCTGGGCCTGGTGCTTCACCATGGGATCCGAGCGTATTTCTTCTCCTCGAAGCGTCGGGTTGTAGTTGCGGGTAGCCCACGGCGCGCATCGGCATTGGCTGATGCTCTTGGTCATGACACTCAGAAGCGCTACGAATTGGTCGGCTTTGTCGTCGACGAAGACATCTCCCGTGTTCGAGACGACGCGTCTCAAGATGCACTCGGAGTCATTGAGGACTTACCCGCCATCGTCGACGAGTACCAGGCCTCCGAGGTCATGTTTTGCCTCGATGGCATGACCGGTGGCAAGTTTGCTCCACTCGCTCGGATGCTGAACCGGCAAGGAGTCGATGTTTCACTCACCGGAATCGGCAACATTGCCCCACGGCGGGTAGGCACAAGTCATATCGCAGGACGACCGGTCATCGAAATTACCCCGGCTGTGCGGTCGGGCTGGCGTATCCAGGTGAAGCGTATTGTCGACATTGCAATTGCATCGATCGCAATCCTCGTGCTCTCGCCGCTCATGGCAGCGGTCGCCGTAGCGATTCGTCTCATCGACGGCGTCTCACCCATTTTCCGTCAGCAGCGAGTTGGCAAGGACTTTTCGGTCTTCACGATCTTCAAGTTCCAGACCATGGTCGCCGATGCTGAGACGCTCAAAGTCGATTTGCGAAGTGATGTCGAGGGTCCGATCTTCAAGATGGAGAGCGATCCGCGGATCACGAAGCTCGGGGCGGTCCTACGCAAGACCTCGATTGACGAACTGCCCCAGTTATTCAACGTTCTTCGTGGCGACATGAGCCTCGTTGGGCCTCGACCGTTCCTCCAGAGCGAGATGGCAGCGGCGTCGGAGAGTTTCCGCGAACGCCAGCTCGTGACTCCGGGGATGACCGGCCGTTGGCAGGTTTCGGGCCGCTCCGATGCCGACGCTGTGCAACTCGAAGAACTCGACCGGTACTACGTAGACAACTGGTCGTTGCAAGAGGATCTGGAGATCCTGGCAAAGACCGTGCCCGCCGTCCTTCTTCAAAAGGGTGCTCGTTAAGATTGGGTGCATACTAGGGCTATGCATGAACGTGCCGGCCAAGTTGCCCAAGCTGAAGACCTCATTGACGTAGACGCGCTGATCAGCGCTTACCACGACATCACCCCCGACCCAACAAACGTGGATCAACGCGTCGAGTTCGGCACCTCCGGGCATCGAGGGTCTGCGTTCGATGCCTCTTTTAACGACGCTCACATTGCCGCGACCACCCAGGCAATCGTCGAGTATCGAGCTGGTCAGGGCATTTCAGGCCCGCTGTTCTTGGGCAAGGACACCCATGGTCTCAGCGAGCCCGCGTGGGTCACCGCACTCGAGGTGCTCGCTGCCAACGGTGTGAACGTGATGGTCGACAGCGCCGATCGTTTCACACCAACGCCAGCGATCAGTCTGGCGATCATCGATCACAACCGTGGAGGTGGCCGCGCAAAGGCTGATGGCATCGTCGTGACGCCGTCTCACAACCCGCCTCGGGACGGTGGCTTCAAGTACAACCCGCCTCACGGCGGTCCGGCAGACACCGATGCCACGTCGTGGATTGCAGACCGAGCCAACGAACTTCTCGAAGCTCAGCTCAAAGACGTCAAGCGGGTGGGGGAGTCCGAGGCGCGAAGCTCAACGACCACCCACAGCCACGATTACATGGCTCAATACGTTTCTGAGCTGGAGTCGGTCCTCAATCTCGACGCGATCAAGTCCGCTGGCATTCAAATTGGAGCCGACCCAATGGGCGGCGCAGCGGTCGACTACTGGGGTGCCATTGGCGAGCACTACGGCCTCGATCTCA
>CAZHUR010000396.1:0-3055 GCA_964535395.1 uncultured Acidimicrobiales bacterium | reverse complement strand
GATTAGTCTACCGGCGCCCGTCGATCGTGACTACATCGTCACGATCTCCTTTCACGACGGTTCCGAGATCGTTCCGTTCTTCCAGATCCAGGTTCACAAAGACATCGAGGAACAAACCCGAAGCCTGTACCAGCTTGCGTTCTCCCAGGGCATCAATCTGGGCGGTTGGGGCTTTCGCAGCACCGAGCGCCAGATCGAGCTGCGACGGGCTCACTGCGGCGATAGCAACTTCGATATCTGGCTCAAGCCTGCGGGTCAGTGCAATCCGCCGACCGCTCGACCAGGTTTTTCAAAGCACGAACAGGGTCGGGCGATCGACTTCCAGTGGAACGGCGGCAGCATCGGTCCTCGTTCGGGCACCCCCTTCCGGTGGCTCGCAGCGAATGCGCCGCAATTCGGCTTTGTGAACCTCCCATCGGAGCCCTGGCATTGGAGTGATGGAACCGACACCGTGTTCGATCCAACAGTCCCAGTCCCGGTATTCACTGAAGATGACTTCCCCGAGGTAGAACCGGTTGGAGATGTCGTCGACCTGCTTAACGAGCCCCTAGAGGGAGAAGAGGTCGACGCCGAGGCTGACGAAGCGGGAACTGATCCGGTTGGAGACGAGTCCGACGAAACCGAACTCGACGGAACCGAAGCCGAAACGACCGAGGCCGGCGAGGCCGCGTCCACTGAGGCACCCCCACCCGAGGCGCTTCCGTCTGTGGATGAGGAGGCCGGTGCCAGCGAACCCGCAGCGAACCAGGAAGCGCCCATCGACGAGCCGGAGGCGAACAGCGAGAGTTCAGCCGAACGCGCAGCCGAGCCAGAGGTTCCGGCCGAGCCGGTCGAGAGTCCCGAGCCCGCAGCCGACGGGTAAAGGCATCAAAGAGAGATGGCTGGTTCTAGGTCCAGTGGTAGTCGCTTGAGTTGACCCGCCGGGTTTGCTCCCAATACTCGAGCATGGTGAACGGCCAGTTCTGTGCACTTCGTCCTGTCGCGTTCTTGTACCAACTCGAAACGTTCGAAGCACCCCAGGCCATGTTCAGGTTTCCTTCGTCGACTCGCGTGTTGTACGTGTCGTGGCGCTCTTCGACGACCGCCATCGAGCGCCGGCCCGACGTGAGGAGTTCTCCAACACATTCGGTCACGTAGCGCGTTTGGCATTCGCTGAAAAAGATGATGCTTCCGTTGATCACGATGTTGGTGTTCGGTCCGTAGAGGAAAAACAGGTTTGGCATATTCGGACTGGTTACGCCCAAATAGGCGCGGGCATCACCATTCCACTGGTCGTGAAGGTCAACGCCATTTCGACCGGTTACCTTCATCGGCATCAGAAACTCCGACGCAGCGAACCCCGTGCTGTAGATCAGCGTGTCGAACTCGTACTTCGTCCCATCGGAGGTCCGCACGCCGGTCGAATCGATGTGATCGATCGGGGTGGTCTCGAGCGTGACGTCATCGCGCTTCAGTGCCTCGGGGTAGCTGCCGTAGTCGAGTATGAAACGCTTGGCTCCGACCGGATGAGTGGGGCGGACCTTTTCGCGAAGGTCGGGTCGATCGGCGAACACCGCGTCCATGTACATTTCGAGCATCGATCGGATCTCGGAGTTGCGTCGGCTCACAGAATGCTCGATGTCCTCAGGCCACTCTGGATCGACTTCAACGGCTGGACGTAGGCCTTCGTGGGTGCGCCAGAACTTGGACAAGCGGAACCAGTTGCCGAAGTGGGGGAGGTGGCTGAAGAGCCAGCGCATGGACTCGTCGATGGGTTGATCGCCCTGCGGTCGGGGTATCAACCAGTTGGCGTTTCGCTGAAAGATGGTTAGCGATTCTGCCTCGCCCGCCACTTCAGGAATGATCTGCGCGGCGCTCGACCCAGTGCCGATAATTCCAACTCTCTTTCCTGAGACCTGATCGGTATCGCTGGGCCAGCGGGCGCTATGCCACGAGGTACCGGAGAACGACTCGCGCCCGTCGATGTCGGGCAGGATCGGCCGGTTCAATTGGCCAACTGCACTTATGACGCATTGAGCTTCGATAACCTCTTCGCTCCCATCGCGGACCACCTTGATCCTCCAGAGAGAGCGCTGCTCGTACCACGTCAGTTCGGTTACTTCGGTGTTGAATCGCACAAGCTTTCGTACGTCCCAGTCGTCGGCACAGTCGTTGAAGTACTGGCGCAACACGGGCTGGGTCGAGTTGTGATCAGGCCAATCGTGCTTCTGCTGGAATGAGTAGGAGTAGGTATGGCCCTCTACATCAACTCGACAGCCCGGGTAGGTGTTCTCGAACCATGTGCCTCCCAGTTCGGCGTTCTTTTCGAGAACGGTCACCGAGACGCCCGCGTGCTGAAGGCGATGGGCTGCGAGTAGTCCGCTCATTCCGCTCCCGACGATGGCGACGTGGAAAGCTCGATCGGGTGCGACGTCATCACGGTGCCAGCTGGGCGAACGCAGGTCGGTGCCGTTTGGAGCGAGTTCCTCAGCCAACATTTGTTGGTAGCCATCTGTTCGCTTCCCAGCGGTGATCCAGTCGATTCCAGCGGTGATGAGCGAATCTGGAACATCGGTGCCGACCTCCCCCTCGCGAAGCCGTATGAGGCCGTTCAGGGCAAGCGAGCGGACCTGGTTCCTTTTTTCACCAGACCAGCCACCCTGTTCGGCCAGCGGGTTCGAGGCGTCGGGCATCAGGGACGGGCTCAGAAATGACTCGTCGTTCAGTGCATGTGCAATCGCCGGTAGGAGTGCCACGAGGTCGGTTGCAGGGTTGTCGAGGATGGCACGCAGTGCGCCGTCGTCGAGATCGATCGACGACGCGGCCTGCTGCATGGGCCCATCTTGGCCCAAGAGGCTGTCCTTCGCGGAAATCACGGATCGAAAGAAATTCGTTGCATTCGTAATAAGTTGAGCATATGCTTAAACTATGAAGTTAAGCACTCGCTCAATGAAGCAGGAGAGGGCTTCGGGACCCGGACCGCGGTGGCCGACCCGGCCTGGCTTCGACGTGGTCTGGCCGGTTCGACCATAAGGACTGGCCCGAAGGCAAGCAGTACATCATTGGCCATATCGTC
>CAZHUR010000395.1:0-3057 GCA_964535395.1 uncultured Acidimicrobiales bacterium | reverse complement strand
CATCGCCGTGGCTTTGGTGGCGAGCTCGCGAAGACTCTCGAGATCAAAGGCGTTGACCGCGCGACTGCGATACAACACCGCCGCCAGTCCACCGTTGGACTGAATCGAGAGGACGGAATCAGTCATAAAGAAATTGTCAAGCAAAATACGGAGGAGGTCTATCGAAATTGGCCAACGTGACCGATTTCTACCAATGAACGTCCGATCTTGAGCAGAAAACCGCTCGGTAACCCCGAAACTAGGTGCGGAACTCGACGAACTCGTCGAGGGGCGCTCGCTCTGTTCGAAGGGCGTTGACGGCGTGTTCGGTGTCCTCGTAGCCGAGGGCGAGACCGACGACAACAACGTGGTCTTCGGGTAGCCCGAGATGTGCGTGAACGACGTGAGCGTAGTCCTGCCATGCAGCTTGCGGGCAGGTGTGAAGCCCGTGCTCACGTGCGAGCGCCATGACGTTGGCCATATAGAGGCCAAGGTCCATCCAGCCGCCCGCTTGCATGGTCTCGTGCAGCGTGAAGAACATGCCGACCGGTGCGCCGAAGAACTCGAAGTTCTTTCGGTGCTGAGCCGCCATCTTGTCGTGCTGACCCTTCTCGATGCCGAGCAGACCGTACATATCCCAGCCGATCTTGCGGCGACGGGCACGGTATGGCTCTACAAACTCTGTCGGGTAGTACCTGTCAGCGTCAGGGCTGCGATCTCCCGAATCGAAGGCCGCCTGAGCTGCGTCGATGAGGTCTTTACGCGCCTCACCCTGCAGAACGGTGATGTTCCATGGCTGAATGTTGGTGCCGGAAGGGGCTCGAGCAGCATCGGCGAGGATGGTCTTAATCAGCTCGGTGGATACCTCTTCTGAGGTAAACGCCCGTATGGAGCGGCGAGAGGTTATTGCTTCAGTTGCAGTGATGACCATCCGAAGATCCTCCCATGAAGTCACTCGAGCGTGACAACTGCATATGAACAGGTACGTAAGAACTTGATTAACTGGCTGAGTTTGGAAAAGCGGCGGCGCTACCGTGGTGGTGTGACGACATCTGTATCCAGACGCGCGAGGATTATGCTCATCGCCGCGATCTTCGGCATCATCGCTGCTGCATGCGGCGGCGGTACCACCGATACAGCTGCGACCACCTCTGACGCAATCGCTGCCCAAGCTCAGGGCGATGCACCTGCCGCCGGGGTCTTCGACGGCAGCTTCATCGATCTGAACGGTGAAACGGTCGACTTTGCCTCGTACGAAGGTCAAGACGTCGTTTTATGGTACTGGGCCCCCTGGTGACCATTTTGACGTGCAGAGTCCCCTACGGTCGTAGAGGCACAACAACAATTCGGTGACGAAGTCGTCTTCCTCGGAGTACCCGGCCTGAGCGACCCAGACTCGATGCGTGAGTTTGTCAATGAGCAAGGCGTTGGCGCCATCCAGCACGTTGACGATCAGAGCGCAGAGCTGTGGACTCGCTTTGGCGTGAGCCGTCAGCGCACCTACGTCTACATCAACGACGACGGCACGTTTGAGCAGGCTGGCTATGGCAACCTGCTCGCAGACGTCGAAGCCCTTATCGCGAAGTAGCTTCGTCACCAATGGCTGAAAGGATGTGGCGCGTTGTCTTGCCCGCAGTCTTTCTTGGATTGATCGCCGCTGCATGCGCCAGCGCAACATCTGAGGCAACGGCGGGAGCCCCCGAAGTCTCCGAGGCTCCCGCTGTTGCAGCAGCTCCTGTTGACGACGAGGCAGTAGTTCCTGCCGAAGAAACAGCACAGCCCGAAGCGACTACGCCGACGACAACCGTTGCCGAAGACGACGTCGTGGTCGAAGAGGCCAGTGAACCGGCCGACACCGCTGCGCCCGAGACAGAGCCCGAGCTGGTCGAAGAGCAAGCACCCGCCACAACTGCTCCTGCTCCGATCGAAGAAGCAAGCGAGCCCGCCCCGGCCGAACAAGCAAGCGAGCCTGTGCAAAGTACTCCCCCCGAGACCGAGCCACCAACCACGACCGAGGCCACTCCAGTTGAGGAGGAAGCTGAACCCGTCGAAGAAGAGCCCGTTGCCGAGCCCGCACCCCTGTTCGCTGGAGACTTCGTCGACCTGAATGGTCGGTCAATCGATCTTGCGAGCTTTGAGGGCCAAGACGTCGTCTTGTGGTTCTGGGCCCCCTGGTGACCATTTTGACGTGCAGAGTCCCCTACGGTCGTAGAGGCACAACAACAATTCGGTGACGAAGTCGTCTTCCTCGGAGTACCCGGCCTGAGCGACCCAGACTCGATGCGTGAGTTTGTCAATGAGCAAGGCGTTGGCGCCATCCAACACGTCGATGACCAAACAGCGGAGCTGTGGACTCGCTTTGGCGTCACCCAACAACGCACCTACGTGTTCATCGACGACGACGGCTCGTTCCGTCTGTCGGGATACGGCAACCTGCCAGGCGACATCGAAGAACTCATCGCCGGCTAACCCCCGAACGTGCCAACCCTCGCAGAAAGTCGCGAGATAAAGGCTCGAACATGTCACACTCATAGTGCTTTTAATGCATGGTTTACCCCCTCTGCGTGTGCAATGGTAGGTGTATGGCTTCCGTACGCATCCGAATACCACTCGCCATCATCTTTGGCGTAATCGCCGCGGTCTTCCTGCTGACAGCGGTTGCCTTGCCAGCCTTTGCCACTGCCGAACACCCCTCCATTGCCACAGAAACCCCTCGCCGTGACACACCAATCGTGCTCGATGGCGAGGTATGGAAGAGCATCCAACTCCACGACCGAGTCATCGTCGCTGGCGACTTCGACCAAGTTCAAACCGTACGTAACGGACCGGTTGTTAGTCGAGACAACATCTTTGCCTACGACATCAACACCGGCGACATCATCGACGACTTCGCGCCAGCCATCAACGGCGCGGTCTTTGAAATGATCGCCGACCCTGACAGCAACTCCTTCTACCTCGGCGGCATCTTCACCCAAGTCGATGGCCAGTTTCGAACCCGCCTTGCTCGCATTGGCTACGACGGCAGGCTCGACCTGAGCTTCCGACCATCCGCATCAGCAGCGGTGCACTCGATCGATA
>CAZHUR010000394.1:0-3065 GCA_964535395.1 uncultured Acidimicrobiales bacterium | reverse complement strand
ACCAACGGATCAACAGACACAACATCACCAACCAACGGAGACAAAATCTCAGTCGTCGGAGCCTCCGCATCCTGCTCAGAAATCGTTACGAACTCGCTCTCCAGCGTCGCCGCAACATTGCCAGAAGTATCAACAGCAACCGCCTGAACCCAAATACCTGGCTGAGGATCACCAACAGACCCATCAACAACCCCAGAAAACTCCCAAGCCCCATCAGCACCAACCGACACCTCAAACCAGAACTCAGAACCAACCCAAGCCGAACCATTCCACCGCTGCCACACACGCCCAGGACCAGGATCCGCGTCCCTCACAACACGAACCCGAACAAAATCAACCCCAACATCATCAAACGCAGTGCCCACAACCACCAACGGATCAACAGACACAACATCACCAACCAACGGAGACAAAATCTCAGTCGCCGGAGCCTCATTGTCAGTTTGAGAGTTGTTTATGCCAGGGCTACCGCCTGGCAAACTCACTTCCCAGTTGACCGCTTCAGAGTTGTCGAGCGCCGGGTCGATCAGCTCAAGTGAGGGTCCGTCGCCGTCTGGCTCTGTTGGCCAGTCGTCTCTGTCGTCATACTCGACAGCGTCGACCGAGACGCCGTTCTCATCTTCGAGCCGCACGTTTTCCCCGCCATTGCTGAGACCCTCTGCAGGGTCCCACTCCACAGCGGCCACGCCTGGATACAGCGCTTGGAAGTCCGCAAGGTTTTCGGTCGCAACAAAGTACTCGCCTGACGCGATTTCGGTTCCGCCAGCAAAGGTGATCATGCCATCGAGATCCCACCCAGAGATATCGACGGTGTCATCCTCAGCGTTGAACAGCTCGACGAACTCCACTCCCCCGTCCGCTGGATTGTAGTGAAGCTCGTTGATCACAACGGCTGGAGGTGGAGCGACGGTGCCACCAACGGTGTTGTTGGCCTCGCCTGGGTCACCACCATCATCGACTGAGATACCCCAGTTCGATCCGTCAGAGTTGTCGTCTGCTGGGTCCATCAGCGAAAGCGACTTCACACCAGCAGCCGGATCTGATGGCCATGGTGGAGTGTTTGCGTAGTCGACCGAGTCGATGACGACTCCGTCATCGGTGACGAGTTCGAGGAGCTCTCCCCCGCCGCCGAGTCCGCCGTCGAACGGCACGACCACGGTGTTTGGAAGATCAGGGTGAAGATCCAGGAACTGTCGAACGTCGCGGGTAGCCACGATGTGGTGGCCGGGAAGGATGATTGTTCCACCGGGAGCGGTGAAGTTTGCCCCATCGATAGTCCAGTCGCTGATGTCGACGCTTTCGTTGGATGGGTTGTGAAGCTCCAACCAATCCGGGCTGCCATTGGCGGCCGAGTGGACAATCTCGTTGATCACAATTTCAGGAGCAGCAGGTTGCGCTTCTGGAGTGTCGTCATCATCGAGTACAAGGTCTCGACGAAACTCGATCTCAGCTGAAATGGCCGAAACAGTTCGATAGCTCGACATTCGTGACCACTGATCATCGTCGGCATCGAAGAGCTGCTCGGCGCTACTCACAAGCGGGTCATGTGCTGCGAGTGCGTCCTCGGGGCCAGGCGCTGCCAATGGGCCGTCGACCAACGTGCGCATTCGACGGAACACCATCTCATCGAGTTCATCAATCTCCGAAATTGACCGCCACATCTCGTTCGGACGGCAATTCACCTCGAGCACATCGCCACCACTGCAAGCAGAGCCAGGGGGCACGCCGAACACGTTTGACAAGTCCCATGGGAGGATCTCCCACAGGCCGGTCGTGGCATCGTGGTGCATGAAGAAGTTCTTCTCGTTCGAGTCGAAATGCCCAACAATGTTGGCTACTGCAAGGAAGTTCACTGCGTTCGCGATGTCCACGTTGTCGTAGAAATAGTCGGTCTTTGACTGCGAAGGCCCTTGACGAAGCACCGACGAGAGTTCGATCAGCCCAGAGAAGTCATCGCCCTGATTCTGGTCAAAGCCACGCTCGTCGTCCTCCGGAATGAACGGATCATCAAAGCCAGGAGACTCGGCTTTAAAGAAGTCTCCGTCGATGTCGTTTGCGTCTCGCCACTCGCCATCGAGTTTCTCGCTGAAGCGGAATATGCCGTAGTAGTCACCGTTGCGCTGCACGCGGACGTGCTGGGCGTGAACAACTGGGAAACCAGCGTCATAGAAGAGGTTCCACGCGGTGAAGGCTCGGTTGTAGGTCCACCCACGTTCCGCGATGAGTGCAAACTCGTCGATCTCATATGGCACCAGTTCTTCGTTGAGCACATTGAGGCCACTTGGGAAGTCGAAACTGAGGCCCTGCTTTTCAAAGTTCTCGCGCGCAAAGTCGCCACCGCGCACATTGACGCGCATGTTGTCATAGACAACACCGTCGATAGCGAGCACCGAGCCCTGCACGAATCTTGTTCGGTCGAAGAACGGACGACTTTCGCGGTTACCGTCAAAGATGTCGACACCGTCGAGGATGTGGTCGAACGCACCCTCTGGTATGAACCACTCCATCTTCACCAAGCCGGTTTCTAATTCACTCGGGTCATCAACGACGACGCCTTCGTAGTTGCGGCCGTCGCCGGTTGGGTATTCCTGGCCCCCGGTTGGGCTCGTGATGCGGTAGCGAACAAGTTCGCCTTCGTCTTGACCTGGGATCGTTGCGGTGAATACGTCGGTGCCTGGTGCTGGGCTCATTGGGATCGTGGTCTCTGTGACGGCGACTTGGCCGCCACCAGCGTGTTGGCCAGCGCCGATCACGTAGTGCAGCTGGGGAGTCACTCCATCGGGCACTGTTGCCGTGACGACGATGTTTTGATCCTCGTCGGGCGTAAATGGACTTGCTGAGACATTCGAAATCGGATCGGCAGGAGCTGAACCAAATGCCGAGTTGATTGCGCCTGGTGTTGGGTCACCAAGTGAGGCTGCCCATGCCAACGGCGATGAGTTATCAGCGGCGGGGTTTACCAGTTCGAGCGACGGACCGTCTCCGTCGGGCTCGCCTGGCCAGTCTCCGCCATCGTCGTAGTCGACCTCATCAACGAGGTTTTCGGCAGCGTCGCGAATCGTGAT
>CAZHUR010000393.1:0-3080 GCA_964535395.1 uncultured Acidimicrobiales bacterium | reverse complement strand
GTCTTCGGAGTGCGCTGCGGCTGAGACGATACTCAAACCGTTGATCGCTAACACTCCAGCGACTCGACTGAATGCGCCAGAGCGATCGGGTTGAACAACGGTGATGGTCGACCCGGAAAGATCGGCCAAAAGCCCACCCTCTTTTTCGCGAGCTCGCCTCATGAGCTCCAACTCGCCGGCTCCGGGGAACCCCTCCCCTACGACCTCTTCGGGGGTTGCACCATCGAGAACGTCATCGACGCGCTCGACCAGCCGGCGCACGAGTTCGGCCTTGGACGAGTTCCACGCAGATGGGCCGGTCGCAATGGAGTCTGCTTCGGTGAGCGCTCCGAGCAGCTGGAGCAGTTCACGATCACCAACGGCCTCTGCAACAAAGGAGATCGTGCCGTCGTCGTCGAGGTCGCGGCGCGTGGCAACATCGGGAAGCAGTAGGTGATGACGGCACATGTCGATAAGCAAGGACGTGTCGCGTTCGTCGTAACCCATGCGTGGAGCGATCGTTGCGATCAGGTCGACACCGACGTCGGTGTGGTCGCCCGGGAAACCCTTGCCAATGTCATGGAGCAGAGCGCCAAGAACTAAGAGGTCGTCTCTTCCAACCCTCTCAGTAAGCATGGATGCCTGGGACGCGGCTTCGAGGAGGTGGCGGTCGACGGTGAACCGATGGTACGCGTTGCGCTGCGGCTTGCTCCGGCTCGGCTCCCACTCGGGCAAGATTCGGCTCATCAGTCCGACCTGATCGAGCGCCTCGAACGCGGTGACCGCCTGCCGACCCAACCTCAATACATCGGTGAAACGGGTGCGTAGCTCCTCGGGCCACGGATCGGGAAATTCGACCCCTGCTGCTCCGAGACGTTCGAGCGATGGATGGTCGATGAAGCACCCACGACTGGCAGCGGCGTAGGCAACATCGAGCACGAGCATCGGGTCTTGAAGGTCGATGTCTTTGGCGAGCGAGAGGAGGCCTGATTCGATGATGATGCCGTTTGACATCCGGTCGGTGTCGGTCGAGCGTCGCTTGTCCTCGGTCGAACGATCGACCCAGAGCCACGCTGCATCGCTTGCCCAGGCAATCGTGCGCGCGGCCTTTGCAATGTCGGCCATCATCGCGTCGGCGTCGCGATAGCTGAGTGCAGCCGCCACTTCATCTTGAAGCTCGAGAACGAGGCGGTCGCCGGGCCGCCCAGTTTGGCGATGTAGCTCGACTCGGGCTCGGAGCAACGTTTCGTACGCGTCATCGAGTGCCACACCCAAGCCCTCCTCTTCGAGGATGCCGGTCGAGCGAGCCCAGTGAAGCGCTTGCACATCTCGAAGCCCTCCACGTCCACTCTTCAGATCAGGCCCGAGGCTAAACGCCACCTCGCCGTGCTCCTTGTGCATCATGCGCACCCGGTTGCTCAACTCCGACGCGTGGTTCGCTGGCTCACCACGCCACTGCGCCTGGGCAGCGACCGCCAGCTCGAGCGCGATCTGTTCGTCGCCCGCGAGACGCCGAATCGACAGAAGTGCCGTGGCGGTGTCGAGATCGGTGCGAGCGATCTTCAAAAGGCCCTCGACGGTGTCGACCCGGTGACCGAGTTTGAGACCGGAATCCCAGATCGGGTACCAGATGCGATCGGCGAACTCGGCAACGTTCGCGTCCGGTGCGTGCACCAGCGCAATATCGAGATCACTTTGAGGTGCCAGCTCTCCGCGTCCATAGCCACCGATTGCGATCAGGGCGATGCCTTCGGGCATCTCCGGGTCGGTGGCAAGAGCGTGGATCCACTCATCTACACGCTCGGAATAGGCCGCGGTGAACGCGCCGCCAATGAGGTCGGAATCTTTGAAGATGTCATCAACTTCCAGCTGCACTCTTTTCCTTTCCCGCTCATCTCGCCTACTGCGAGGGGCCCGCTCGGGACCCCCGACGCTAGCGGAGAAGGCTTCAGAAGGCTTGGTCAAACCCGACGTTGCCGATGCAAAAATGCCTTTGCCGCACCCCAGGCAATGCCAGCCTCGTGTACCTCATTGCCAAGATCCATAAACGACATTGGCCCGAGGCCATGCACGTCGTCGGGGCGCATCTCCGAATCGACCGGATCCCGGCTCGGGCGGTCGAACCCGTGAGCGTCGAGAACCGCAGGCAACCGGGTGAGTGCACGTCTCATCTGTTCTAGTGGGCCACTCAGGGCCTCGTCGACGTCGGCTGTGACCAGGGCTTCGATGTTCGAATTAGCTTGCGCTGTGGCTTCCTCGACCGCTGCTTGCACTTCGTCAGGAAGTTCTGCTTCGCCGCTCCGAGCTGTAAGCAGCGCGACGAGCCACGGCTCAAAGGAGCGTTCGACCGCCGAGTGAAGCGCGCGCCCATACTCGGCGAAGCGTTCTTCATCTTCTGACTGATCTTGTGGAGGTACGTCTTTCTCAAAAGTCATGGCTCAGTCCGTCCTCGACGTAGGTGGCAAATCAACATGATGAGTATGCGTCCTAAGCGAATTGAACCCGGCCCTGGTCAAGAATCAGTTTGGGATTATCCACGTCCGCCGCGCCTTGAACCAACCGATGATCACATCGTCGTGGCCTACGGTGATGTGATCGTTGCCGACACTCGAAACGCCCAACGTCTGCTCGAGACATCGCAGCCACCGGCGTACTACATCCCACCCGCCGACGTGAACACCGACGTGTTGACCGCGTCGCTGCATCGCAGTTTCTGCGAGTGGAAGGGTGAAGCCAATTACTACGACCTCTCTCTCCCGGAAGGCTCTCTCCCCAAAGGCAGTGTCGACCAGGTCGGCTGGGCCTATCAGACTCCCTCCGAGCTGTATCAGGCACTGGCTGGCCACTTCGCGTTCTACGCTCAAATGCTCGCTTGCAGCGTCAACGGTGAGCTCGTCCAGTCGAATGAGGGCGACTTTTATGGCGGCTGGATCACCTCGAAGGTCGTGGGACCATTCAAGGGCGGGCCAGGCTCTTCGTTCTGGTAGCGCCGATTCGATCCATTTGGAAGGGCCAATTCGAACTGATGCACGGTAGTTTTGTTGGGCGGGCCGCTAGCTCATCGGGTAGAGCAGGGGACTTTTAATCCCAAGGTGCCGGGT
>CAZHUR010000392.1:0-3080 GCA_964535395.1 uncultured Acidimicrobiales bacterium | reverse complement strand
CACCGAAGGTGTTCACAACTGTGGTGAGAGAAGCGCCGAGGTCGCCCCAGCCAGCAAGGCCACGGAGGCAGATGCCAGCAACGTCGTCGCTGTCAACCTGCTCTGCAATGGCTGCAATTTCGTCCCAAGTTGGCTCGTCTGGAACGGTGATTCCAGCTGCGTCCATGATCTCTTGGTTGTACATGAGGAACGAGGACTCGCCGTAGAACGGAACGCCGTAAAGCTCACCGTCGAGGCTGAGTGCGCCCCGAATTGGTGCGAGGAGATCGTCGAGGTTGTAGTCCTCGTCGGCCTCTGCCAATGGAGTGAGGTCCTGGATCCATCCGTTGACTCCACCGAACTGTGGTGCCTCGAATGGGCCAATCATGAATGCGTCGAACTCGGCGCTACCGGTACCGGCAGCGAGAGTGACACGCTCACGAAGCTCTTGCTCTGGAAGCTCGAGGAAGTTGACGGTGATGCCAGACTGTTCTTCGAAGATTGGAGCGAACTCCTGGATCTCACCGGTTGCACCGTTGTTTACAACAGCAACCGTGATCTCTGAGCCAGCGAGGTCGGCAGCAGGAGCTTCTTCTTCTTCTTCATCCTCCATAGCCTCCTCTTCTTCCTCGTCCTCCATGGCTTCTTCTTCTTCTTCATCTTCCATGGCTTCTTCTTCTTCGCCATCTTCGTCACCTTCGGTGACCTCATCCACGACTTCACCAGCTTCTTCAGCCAGATCGGTGGCGGCGCTACCACAAGCAGCAGCTATCAATGCCAAAGCTGCAAGCAGCCCCAACATCTTTACGAGCGCAGGTTTGCGCGTTTCTTTATTCCTCACGAGATTAATCCCCTTCCAATGTGAGTAATGGCAAAAGGAGATGCCTTTCACCACCGGTAATTGATACAACGTTCGGAAGCACTTTTAACGTCGGGCACCCTTGCAAAACGTCATAAGTTGGAAGTAACAATCTGCCCCCGGGGCTTATGTGGCGCTTGTCGTAAAGACCTGCGTACGATTCTCGAATGGAACGCATCGACCTGAGCAACGAAACTATTGGCCAAATCACTGACGAAATTGCAGTGCCCGACTACGACCGCAGCGCTTTAGCGCGCTCGATTGTCCATATTGGTGTTGGCGGATTCCATCGTGCACATCTCGCGGTCTACGTCGACGAACTCGCCCGAAAAGGGCATACCGAGTGGGGAATTGTCGGGTCTGGTGTCATGGCTGGAGACGTGCGGATGCGCGACGCCTTGAAGTCGCAAGACACGTTGTTCACCGTGATTGCACGGGGAGCCGATGAGCTCGACATGCGTGTGGTTGGTTCGCACGTCGACTACGTCCTCGCTGCCGATGACCAGGCGCCACTGGTAGCTGAGATCGCTGCGGACTCAACCGAGATTGTCTCGCTCACCGTCACCGAGGGCGGCTACCCGGTCGACGACGCGACCGGAGCGTTCGATCCCGACTCGCCAAATGCTGCAGATGGTTCAGGCTTCGCTGCGATCATCGAAGGTTTGAAGGCTCGTAAGGCCGCTGGTGGCAAGCCACTGACGATCCTGAGTTGTGACAACGTCATGAGCAACGGCGACGTCACCAAGCTCTCGACCATCTCGATGGCAAAGGCCCACGGCGATGACTTGGTCTCGTGGATCGAAGAGAACGTCTCGTTCCCGAACAGCATGGTCGACCGCATTACGCCTGCGACCACCGATGCCGATAAGGCATGGTTGACCGATACCCATGGGCTCGACGACAACTGGCCGGTCGTGTGCGAACCATTCATTCAGTGGGTCATCGAAGATGACTACGCCGGAGCTCGTCCGCCATGGGAAGAGCTGGACATCATCATCACCGACGATGTCCGCCCGTTCGAGCACATGAAGCTCCAGCTCCTCAACGCGGGTCACGCCGTGCTCGGCTTTGCTGGCCACTTGTTCGAGATCGAACTTGCCCATGACGGCATGGCCGACCCAGACGTGCTGGCTTTCGTCGAGGCGTTCCTTCATCGCGAGGCCAAGACCTCGCTTCACCCGGTCGAAGGTATGGACTTCGATCAGTACATCGAGAGCTTGCTGAAGCGATTCGCAAACCCGGAGGTAAAGGACCAGATTCTGCGTCTCGGCATGGACGGCACGAGCCGACTTCCAAAGTTCGTTCTCCCAACGCTGCGAACCCACCTTGCAAACGGTGGACCAACCGAGATGACCGCTCTGTTCCTCGCCACGTGGTGTCAGGCGCTTACCGGTGTCAGCGATCTTGGCAACCCGATCGAGTACGGCCCTGACCCAATGCTCGAAGAAGCCAAGGCTGCAGCACAAGCATCGCTCGAGAATCCAGCTGCCTTCCTCGAGCTTGCGCCGATCTTCGATGGCATTCGCGAGAACGAGGCCTTCGTTGCCGAGTTCGTCGCAGCAGTAAACTCCATTCGCGAGAACGGACTGCGAGGAGCGATCCAAGCCGCGGTCGCCAACAAGTAGTTCGCTGCGCAAAATTCCTGCATCGACCCACACTCATTGTGGGTTGCTGCAGGAATTTTGTCGGTTTTGGGCTTAGCGGCGAAGGCGACGGAGCGGGCCGAACAGCACGAGATTGATCTCGGGTACGTGGCGCACCCAGCTGAGCGCCAAGTAGGTCACGCCGGCGCTGCCAACGGCGATGACCATGGCGAGCGGAGGCCACATGTCGTCGGTGACGACGCGCATGACGATCGCGACGACAGCCGCGCCAGCGAGGGGGATCAGCAAGCGCTTGAGAGGCTCGAGTGGGCTCACCCCGGGCACTGCCTTGCTCGCCAAGCGGCCCAGCACGAAGGCTTCGGCCCACGACGCAACCGCCGACCCGAGCGTGATACCCATTGCACCGAATCGGAGAGTGTCGTTTGTCAGCCCGCCGTCGAACAAGGTGGGTACTGCATCTCTGATGTCGGTCGTTCCGATTCGGTCGAAGAGGAACATCGTGCTCAGAGCAATCGCGGCACCCACTGTCAGTCTGAAGAGCGCTGCCTTGGCTGGCCCCTTCGTGTCGCCCTGTGACCACAACGTGTTCTGCGTGAGCCTCGACGCCGCCGCTGCTGGCAGACCAAGCGCATAGGCCC
>CAZHUR010000391.1:0-3083 GCA_964535395.1 uncultured Acidimicrobiales bacterium | reverse complement strand
CTCGACCCAGACCTGTGCGGCCGCTTTGCAGCGCGAGTGTTGAAGAACGTCAAGGTGGGCGAGTCTCCGCTGTGGATCCAGAATCGTTTGACCGCGCTCGGCATGCGCCCTATCAACTCGGTCGTCGACATCAGTAACTATGTGATGCTCGAATATGGCCAACCGAACCACGTCTTTGACCTCGACACGCTGCCTGAGGGGCATCTGAAGGTGCGCCGCGCCGCCGAGGGTGAGACGCTCGTGACCCTCGATGAAGCTGAGCGCACGCTGGTAGCAAGAGACGGCGTCATCGCGAATGCGAACGACGAAGTGGTATCTCTCGCCGGTGTCATGGGCGGGCTGAGCACGGAGGTCACCGAGTCGACCACGAACGTGCTTCTCGAGATGGCCTGGT
This sequence comes from uncultured Acidimicrobiales bacterium, assembly GCA_964535395.1. Classification (GTDB taxonomy): domain Bacteria; phylum Actinomycetota; class Acidimicrobiia; order Acidimicrobiales; family SHLQ01; genus SHLQ01. The sequence goes on along the minus strand of CAZHUR010000391.1, from coordinate 2,689 downwards.
GGGATCCACCGTCAATCTCTCGAACGGTGAAGCGACTAAACCTTCCGAGTGAAGCATCGACTCGCTTCCGGCGTGGGAGCGACTGGGGAGACAACATCGATCGGGCAATGGATCGCTTCAGCGAGCTCATTGCTGAAACCGGGGCCACGATCAGCCCTGGCCAAATCGATGTCGCCGGAAACACTCCAGTTCAAGAGTTCACGACGGCTCGTGTCGCCAAGATCAACAGTCTCATCGGAACGTCGCTCACCGGCGACGAGATGGCTGCCTATCTCAACTCGATCGAGTTCGACGCCACAACGGCCGGCGATGAACTCACCGTGACCGTGCCGAGTTTCCGGTGGGATTCGATCGGAGCCAATCAAGCAGAGTTCGAACACAACATCGCAGAAGAAGTGGCCCGAATGCACGGCTACGCGGCGATTGAGCGAACCGTTCCAAAGGGTGAACAAGCCGGCCAGCTGAGCGAGTACCAGTCGGATCGCCGGCTGGTTCGAAACGTGCTCATGGGGATGGGCTTTGACGAAACGCTGCCCATGCCGTTCCTCGCCCCGGGAGACCTCAGCAACGTGGGGCTAGCCGACGATGGTGTGCGGCTCTCCAACCCGCTCGATGCCAACGAGTCGGTGCTTCGCACCTCACTCATGCCCGGCCAACTCAAGGCCGTGGCGTACAACCAGTCGCACCGAAATCCACCTGTTCGGTTCTTCGAGATCGGCACCGTGTTCATGCCGCCCGCCGAGGGCGACCTGCTTCCCGACGAACGCGAGTACCTCGCTGTCGCGATCGCCGGGGCTGAAGCCACCGATGCTGTGGCGTTACTCAACTCGCTCGTGTCCGCTCTTGCATTGCCCAATCTCAAGCTTGAGAACTCCGGTGACTTGCCCGGGATGCACCCGACGCGTTCGGCGGAGGTCGTCATCGCAGGGCGAACGAGGGGAGCGGTTGGAGAAGTCGCCCCATCTGTTCTCCGGGCCTACGACATCGAGGGCCGGGTGGCGTGGCTGCAGCTCGACCTCGGTGAGATCTTGAACGGTCCGCACGGCAAGCGCACGTACAGCCCCGTGTCGAAGTTCCCGTCGAGTGAGATGGACCTTGCATTTGTGGTCAGCGACGACTTTGGTGCAGATAAGGTGCGTAACTCAATTTCGAAGGGTGCCGGCGATTTGCTCGTCGAGCTCAACTTGGTGGACGTCTACCGGGGCCAAGGGGTCGACGAGGGCTCTCGAAGCCTTGCATTCCGCCTTCGTTTTCAGGCAAAAGACCGGACGCTGACCGACGACGAGATCACCTCGGCCCGTGAATCGGTGATTGCCTCGGTGGCAAAACAGAACAACGGCGCCTTGCGATAGACATTGCACCAGCTCATTTCTTCGCTGGTTTAGCCGATTCTTACCCATGGATAGGCCAACAGGTGGAAGACTCGCAGGGCGGCGTGAGCGATTGCTGAGGCTTGGCTTTACGGTATTTGCAGTCGTTTTGGCGGCATGCTCCGGCACGACAGAGATCGTTGCGGATGCACCGTCAGACACTGGCGATGGTTTCATGCAGGCTAGCGAGACGGAGCGGCCGGTTGAAGAAGTTGAAGAAGAGGTCTCCGACGTTCCCGAAGCAATCCCGAATGCTGAAGTTGACACCACCACAACTACGACCGCACCTCCCACTACGACGATCGAAACGACATCTACCGAAACCACAACTACGCTTCAAGAGGATTCACCGGAGACGACGGTTGCAGCGAATAACCCGCTAGATGTGCCTGGCGCCATTGCCGCGGTCACCGAAGGGTTGGGTGTCATCACCGAACCAGGCGACCCGCTTAATGTTCGGACGGGTCCCGGGGTCGATAACCCCGTGGTGCGCGAACTGGTACACCAAACGACTGGTATTACTTCCACTCACATCGTTGAGGTGAACGGGTCTGAGTGGCGTTTCATCGAACTCGACGGAGAAGGGGTTGGTTGGGTGGCCGGTCGGTTCCTGCAGCGAGTAGGCAGCATCTCGTTCTGCAGCGCACCTGCAAACATGCCGACTGGACTGAGCGGGAACTCGGTGCAGGTGGACATCGACGACGACCCCGGGTTAGACACGGTCACTACCTTCACCGAAGAACTTTCCACCGGTCGAGATCGAGTCTGGGTTCGCGCAGACCTGACCGGAGGCGGCGAGGTTGCTGGCTTCGTCGACCAGATCACGAACGCTCCTGAGTCACCCGATATTCGGGTGATGCGTCTATCAGCAGACGATGCGCTGAACTTCAACAGCCAGTTCGTTGTCGAGATTCTCGAACGGCCAGATCGCTCGGGTTGGAGAGTGCTCGATCTCGACGGCTGCGACATCGAAGTCACAACGCTCAACGGACAGCCCTTTAGCTTCAATACCGGTTCGTTAACGAGCACCAGCTTCGAGATTGGCTGCATCTATGGCGGAGCAGGCAACCGTTTCGTGACCGTTGCCGATGCCGATAATCGCACCACGAACGAATACGAACTGCGCGATGGAGAATGGACCTTCAAGACAAGCACCATTTCCAACGTCAGCGAAAACGAGCTACCCACAGGCTTCACAACCTGCATCGAGTCGTAGCGAACTGTCGCTAGTCCAGCGCTTGGCGCTGCTTCGTTAGCGAAACGGTGACGAAACCTCCGGTGAGCTAGCGGTTACAACGCATAGGTCGACCGGACTGGGG
>CAZHUR010000390.1:0-3094 GCA_964535395.1 uncultured Acidimicrobiales bacterium | reverse complement strand
CTTCAACACTCGCGCTGCAAAGCGGCCGCACAGGTCTGGGTCGAGGATCTCGACCGTGGCCTGGGAAGCGGCGTCCTCGCCGGTTCGTTCAACCGTGCGTTGCGGGAAGGAGAACGGCACACCCAGGGCAGCAGCAAGATCACGAGCAACACCTGCGACCGACATGGCATCAGGGCGGTTGGCGTTAACTTCGAGATCGTAGAGCACGTCCTGTTCGACGCCGAGCACCTCGGTGATCGGCGTACCCAGGTCAGCCCCAGCAGCGCGTTCGGTGAGCAGCATGATGCCATCGGAATCTTCGCCGAAACCAATCTCCGATGCAGAACAACACATGCCGTTGCTCATCTGACCGCGCATCTTTCGCTGGCCGATTTCCATACCGTTGGGCATGGTCGTGCCGATCGTTGCGAACGGGATGAGATCACCAACCGACATGTTGAACGCTCCGCAGCACACCTGCAGCGCTTCGCCATCCCCCTGATCGACCTGAACGATCTGGATCTTGTCGGCATCGGGATGCGGTGACAGCTCGAGCACCTTGGCCAGCACAATACCGTCGAGGCCCTGGCCGGTGCTCGTCATCTCTTCGACAGCGAGGCCCAGAGCGCTCAGCGTCTCACCCAGTTCGACGGGGTCGCCCTCGATACCGGGCGCAAACTCCTGAAGCCAGGACAAAAGAACTTTCATGAAGCGTTGACTTTCTCGGGAGAGCTGACGTCTCTCGAACAAGGAGAGAGGGACGAGTGACGGGCGTACGCCTCAGGCGCAGCCGCATCGCGAATCGAAGACCGAGGGACGAGGGATGGATTGAGCATGCGGACTAAAATTGCCTCAGGAAGCGCACGTCATTGTTGACGAGCTCGCGTATGTCATCGAGTTGGTAACGCATGACCGCAAGACGGTCGATGCCGAATCCGAAGGCGAAGCCCTGCCACTCTTCAGGGTCGATGCCACAATTCGACAGGACGTTGGGGTGTACCACTCCACAACCTCCAAGTTCGAGCCAGTCACCAGATGGGGTCGAGATGTCAAACTCTGCCGATGGCTCGGTGAACGGGAAATAGCTCGGCCTGAGGCGTGTCTTGACGTCGTGGCCAAAGAACGCTCGAACGAAGCTGTCGATCGTGCCGGCAAGGTCGCCGAGGCCAACCCCCTTGTCGACGATCAGCCCTTCGATCTGGTTGAACGCTGGGAGATGGGTTGCGTCCGCGGTGTCGGTGCGGAAGGTTCGGCCTGGGGCGACGATGTAGATCGGCGGCTTCTGATTTTCCATCGTGCGAATCTGAACTGGCGAGGTGTGGCTGCGCAGCATGACCTCTTCGGGTTCGCCGAGGTCGACGAAGATCGTGTCGAAGCTTCCACGAGCCGGATGCCATTCGGGGATGTTCAGCGCTTCGAAGTTGTACCAAGCCGACTCGACTTCGGGGCCCTCGGCAACGGTGAAGCCCATGCCGACGAACACATCTTCCAGCCTGTCTCGCGCCTGGGTGACGAGGTGGGCGTGCCCACGTCGAACCGATGACATCATCTCGGTCAGGTCGAGACGCTCCCCCTGAAGCTGCTCTGCCTCGGCCGCACTCGCAAGCGCCGACCGCTTCTCGCCTACAAGCCCGGCAACTGACGACATGGCCTCGTTCAGCGCTTGCCCAGCGGCCTTTCGTTCGTCGGGTTCGAGCGAGCCCAGCGTCTTTTTGAGGCCGACTAGCTCGCCCTTTTTGCCTACAAACGAGCGCTCCACATCGGCAAGACCTTTGAGATCTGTGGCGGCTTCTATTTCGGTCGTTGCGCGTTCGACCAAAGCGTCCAGTTCCATCCGCCCAGTCTGCCCGATGCATTCACGTCACCGACGCTTTCAGCGGGGAAAGTCGCCCTGGGTCCTACGAGCCAACGCAGCCTGGTTGCGCCTCGGTGAGTGCTGCTGCGACATCAGCTCCTTCGGCTATTGCGCTTTGGAAACCGCCGATCTCTACGAGTGAGAACCCTTGGGCCTCGACGGTTGAGACGAGGCATTCGGCTTCACTTCGGCTCATTGGGCTCGCATCTGACATGTTCTGTGCAAGAACTGCCCGTACCTCGTCGAGCGAAGAGACTCCGAGAAGCTCTGGAAGGTCGTCGTCCTCGAGGCAGACACCAAGCCCGGTTCGGATAGCGGTGGTATTTTCGTTGTTGATGATCTCTTGCTCGGTGACACCTTGGGCTACCAAGCTCGCAACGACGCATTCAGCGGCCGACTCGCTAACGCCTTGATCCATTAAGGATTGAACCGACTCCGATGGGCCACCAGCGCCACAGGCACTCACGAGTGTGGCGAAAGCAATAAACGAAAGAAGTAATCGACGCACGGCCTAAACGGTACCGTACGGCCGATCGCCTCCGATCGCGGCGACAAAACGACTACTGCACTAGTTGCCGCGGTCGTCGAGAAAGACTCGAAGCTCGAGATCGCCAGGAGCAACGAGGGTGTCGATCAAGGTGAAATCATCTGGAAAGTTGATGCCGCAGGAGGCCAGAGCGTCTGGTAGCGGTCCAAGCTCGGCTCGGTTCACTTCTTGGAAGAGGACGATCTGTCCAGGCGGAGCAAAGCCATCCTCGGTGCACGCTCCAATGATGGTCGTCGCAGCAACGACTCTGTCCCGCGATGCATACCACGGGAATCCGATACCTGTGCCGTCAAGGGCATAGGTGATCCCAGGACGGCTCCAAAGAGGGATGACGGTCGGTTCGGGGTCAAGGCGAAGGCGGAGCTCATCGAGTTCGAGAAGGAAGTCGTGGGTGTCTTGATCGACTTCGAGACCACTAAAGCGCCCTTGTTCGACCAGAACGTTCTGCTCGCCTCGCGCCCATGGGCTCTCGGTATGGAGCATCTCATACGCGAAGATCGGAGTGCTTGCCGCGAGGAGCGCCAAACCAACGAAGAGTATCGAACCGGTCCGATCTCGAAACCCAGACCTTTCCTCAGAGATGATGAGAGCTCCCACCCACAGTTGAGACGAGAAGATTGCGATCAAAAGGATCAGAACGTCGGTGCCGAGCGCTGCCGCAAACGGAAACAAGAAAAAGAGCCCGGGTAGTGCCGCGGTTTTGAAAGCTTCGC
>CAZHUR010000389.1:0-3099 GCA_964535395.1 uncultured Acidimicrobiales bacterium | reverse complement strand
AGGTTGATCGAGCACGTGGAAACAGAACTGAAGAGGGCGGGCGAAGGTGTCGCTCGCACCCTGATTGTTGATACTTCGAGCCTGAACGACTACGAACAGGCTCGAAAGTTCTACGAGCGACGAGGGTTTGTCGAGGAGGCTCGCCTCCGAGACTTCAACGGACCGGGAGATGACAAAGTCACCTTCTGGAAATCGTTGGTCGAGTAATCCAATGGGCTCAGACTTCCGATTCGGGGATCTGACCCCTTCTGGTTTGGTAAGTGAGTGTCGGCTAGGTCACTCAGCTACATCGTGGAAGAATGAGACGACCATGAGTCTGCCGTCGCCAGTCGCCGAGTTCTACGAAGAACTCTGGAACCGACGTGATCGATCCCGAATCGACGAGATCCTCCACCCTGACGTGAGTTTCCGAGGCTCTCTTGGCGCAGAACGCCAAGGACACGACGAGTACTGGCGCTATGTGGAGGAGGTCACCGGACCGCTCGCAGAATATCGATGCGACGAGATCACCTCTGTGGCTGACGGACAGTCTGTTTTCGCTCGCATGCGTTTCAGTGGTCGACATGTCGGGGAGTTCCGCGGTTTTGCTCCGACTGGCGAACTGGTCGAGTGGCAGGGAGCCGCACTTTTTCAGATTGACGCTGGCCTCATCACCAGCGTGTGGGTGCTCGGCGACCTGATTGCCCTCGACGCTCTGCTCGACCAACAAGCCTCTCAAAGCGGTTGACTTGACGATTGGATCGGAGCCGACGTCGATCGTGCACTGAGCGGGCCGCTCGAACAAAATTCGTCAAGCTGTGTTATCACTTCGCCCGGTGCTCGAGGCCAGACAACGGCCCTGTTTTCGGGCTACCGTTGATCATGCGCGAAACAAAGATCTGGTCTCGACTACTTTCGCTGTTCGTTGTTCTGGGGCTGATCGCGACAGCGTGCGGTTCGGCTGCAATCAACGAGGTCGCGCCGGCAACCGAAGCTGCTGAAGAGGCTCAACTTGTCGACGAAGCTGTGGCCGAAGGGCAAGCGGAATCGGCCGACACCGAGACCGTCGCCGACACGGCTGAGGTCGAGCGAGAGGTGGAAGTAGAAGAGCTTCCGGGTGCGAGCGAGGAAGAGAACCAAGCTGCGCTCGCCGCCCAGATCGAGGAGGTGTTCACCGCGTGGCAGCAGGACGCCGGAATCCCTGGCGCATCGTTGTCGGTGCGACTACCTGGCCAAGAGCCGATCGCCTTGGGTGCTGGCGTCACCGACATCATCTCCGGCGAGGCGGTCACAACAGATGACTACTTCCGGATCGGCAGCATTACCAAACCCATGACCGCCGCACTGGTGCTGCAACTGGTCGACGAGGGCCTCCTCGAACTCGACGAGACGGTCGATACCTATATCCCCGGCTGGCTCGATGGGCGCGAATTCGCCTCCGAGATCACCGTCCGTCAGCTCATGAACCACACGAACGGTCTCATTGAATACGCCTTCGACCCCGGCTTCTACACGCTCGTGAGCGATCGACTCGATCAGCCGCTCGAGTCTGAGGAACTCTTCGACTTTCTCGCCACGTCCGAGCCGCTGTTCGAACCGGGCACGGCGTACTCGTATGAGACCGGAGGTTTCTTCACGCTCGGCGACGTGATCGAAACGGTAACGGGCAACTCAGCAGCTGAGGAGATGCGAGCTCGCATTTTCGAACCAGCCGGAGCCGACAACATCTTCCTCGCGCCTCAGGAGCAGCCACCGGAGTCGGTTGTCAATGGTTATGGCCGTGAGCTCCTCTACGTGGCTGGCACTGCACTGATCGGGCGAGAAGACAGCGACGGGCTCACCGTCGACAACTCGGTACGGGACGGAGACCCTGTCATCGACACGTTGGGCCAACCCCAAGAGTTTTTGCGGTCGGCTGGCTGGACGGGCGGAGGCGCAGAAGCCCAACTCGAATCGGTCTCGGCGGTGTTCAAAGCGCTCTTCGACGGCACCGTGCTCAGCGACGAGCAGATCGCCGAGATGACCACGACAGTCTTCGATTCCAACTACGGGTTGGGCCTGTCGGTAGACGAGATCGACGGCGTTCTCGTCTACTCCCACGGTGGTGGCGTGCCTGGATTCCGCAGCCAAGCCAACTACCTTCCCGACCTCGACATCACCTGGGCGGTATCGGCCAATCTGATTCCACTCCCCGACGACGCCGATGTCAGTCAGCTCCGCGCCGACCTGTTGCCGATCCTCGTCGAGACCGCCGGCTGAGAGCCGTCGCCTACTGTTCGGAGATGTCAGGATTGCGGCTGGCCCTTATGGCCTTTCTGGTGATCGTTGTTTCAGGTTGTGGCGGCGATGATGCGTCTGACTCAATCGGGGACGACGCGATCATCGTCGAGATTGCCGAAGCGCGACCAGACTGGGCAGTCGCCCTCAACTCTGAAACCAGCACCGATCCCTGCGATTGGGTCGGAATTACATGCAGTGACGACACGATCATCGGAATTGATCTCGCGGAGAATGAGCTGTCAGGTGAGATCCCAACTGAACTCGCAAATCTCACAGAGCTCACATCCCTCGACCTCTCTCAGAATCAGTTGACCGGTGAGATCCCGACCGAACTTGGAACTCTCATCAACCTGGAGACACTCGCTCTCTATGCAAATCAGTTGACCGGTGAGATCCCACCCGAACTCGGAAACCTCACAAACCTGACGGGCCTCGACCTCGTCACCAATCAGTTGACCGGTGAGATTCCACCGGAACTCGGCAACCTCGCCAACCTGACGGGCCTCTACCTCTGGTCAAATGAGCTGACCGGTGAGATCCCGCCAGAGCTCGGAAACCTCATCAACCTCACAGACTTGTTCCTCGGTGCAAATGAGCTGACCGGTGAGATCCCGCCTGAACTCGGAAACCTCACAAGTCTCGAACGCTTCATGATCAGCGATACTCAGCTGACCGGCGAGACCCCACCAGAACTCGAAGGCGTCACAGAGCGCTAGGCGATACGCCCGGGGCTCTTTGCGGGCCTTATCACCAACGTGTGGGTGCTCGGCGACCTGGTTGCCCTGGACGCTCTGCTCGACCAACAAGCCTCTCAAAGCGGTTGACTTGACGATTGGATCG
>CAZHUR010000388.1:0-3107 GCA_964535395.1 uncultured Acidimicrobiales bacterium | reverse complement strand
CAGGAGCAGGAGCAGGAGCAGGAGCAGGAGCAGGAGCAGGAGCAGGAGCAGGAGCAGGAGCCGGGGTAGGAGCGGGAGCAGGAGCTGCGGTGGTTGCAGGGGCTGCGGTGGGTGCTGGTGGACGTCGAGGAGTGACCGCAGCATCTACCGGGGTTTCAACCCGCACTGGTTCGACGACCTCGAGTTCTGGTGCTTCTTCGCGATACACGAATCCGTTGCCGATTCGAATACTGCACTGTTCCTCGATGTGGCCGAGGGTTGCGTCGACGCCGCGCACTGGGCCGGTAGAGAGTGCCAGCCACTGGTCGCTGAACTCAGACTGCGCTAGCTCTTCGAGGTCCCAGTTGTTGTCACCACCGATTTCGACGAAGTCGATGAAGTAGTCAGATGCGGCCGCGTAGTCAGCGGTGATTGCGCCGAGTCGAAGGATCGATGCGGTGGCGTAGAAGTTGAGCGCTACTTCCTGTGGCTCACCGAGCAGACCAGAGGCGAGCGGGTCGACGAGTTCGGTATCGGTGATGAAAGGGGGCGTGCGTCGTTCGACCGGAGGCTCGGTGGTTGTCGTTGTGGCATCGGGGTCTTCGGTGGTCGTGGTCGTGAACTCGGCGCCGTTCACGAATGCCTCTTCGCCCGCGACCGTGCGTGCTTCGGTCTCCTCGACAGGGATGTCGCCGTCTGGGTGCAGACCAATATCGATCGCTGGGTCTCCGTCGACCTCGCGCGAATCGCCAGCGATGTCGACCAGCGACACCCCAAGATCGGCCAAGTCGGCCCGGAAATCAGCAGCGAGCGAGCACAGCCGATCGTTGTCGTTGGTGGCGATGGTGGTCGTTGTTGTGCTTGTGGCGATCGTTGTGGTCGTCACTTCCGTCAGGGCGCGTTCTTCCTGAGCAGCGAGACGGTCGTCATTGAGGCGAACAAAGAGCCAAACCACGAGCGCTCCAACCAGGAGTACAACGAGGGTGCCGCGAAGTTCGCGCGCCAAAATATTCGTGCGAGACATTCCCTCCATCCTACGTTTCGAAAGCGCTCAGGTGATGGCACACGCTGTTTTCGCGTTCTTTAGGGACGCGAAATTACCTTTCTCTCAAGTTGCCCCGCTCCTGACGCGCGCTTAGGTTCGCTGCCTATGAATGGGAAATGGGGCCGGTTTGGGGCCTTTATTGTCGCGGCAGCTCTTATTGTGGCAGCGGTCGTCCTGGGTACTGGTGGCGGGACGCGGACGTGGACTCAGTTTTTCATCCAGGTCACGATTATCGCCGTAGGCGTGTATGCGACCACGTTCGTCGTCTGGCCCCGCAGCATGTTCCGACGCTCGAGCAGGTCGGTCGCTCGTCAGCGCCAGCGTGTTCCCGTCGATGTTGTACGTGGGTCCGACCTCGATGAAGGCCCGAGTCCGCTACGTATCAAAGCTCCCCAGCCCGATGACCGCCCTGTCGCCATCATCAAACCTCGTCCGGCCGGCTCTCAGCCCGGCTCGCGGGTGCACATCCCAGAGAGTCCGACGGTCAGAAATCCGCGTGGCCGTCCTGTCGGCGGACGCGAGCCGTCGAAAGACTTTCGCTGGCCCGCACAACGTTAGCGGCTAGGCTTTTGCGCATGCGAGGCGGATACCCCACCTAATTGGGGGAGGGAAAGATGGTTAAGGTTCCTAAGGGATATCGAAGCAAAAACGTCCGCGATACCCGCTCGGTCGGCGGCTCGTCACGAGGCTCAGGTGGTCTTGGAGGGTTTGGTCGTTCGACTTCTCGATCTAGCTCTCGGGGGGGTCTTGGAGCTTCACGGCCGCAGGGCCAACGCGGCGGCTGTGGCATTGGCTTTCTTATCATGCTCGCCGTTTTGGCGTTCCTGTTGTTCAGCTGTTTCAGCGGTGGAACAGCAGGAGACCCGCTTGGGGTCGACACGGGCGCGAACACGACCGCCGGCGGAAACACAGCGACCGACGCGACGGCGCCAGCGGGGTCTAACTCAGAGTCAGCCCAAGAGGAAGCAGCGTTCGACCTGATCAACTTCGTGCTCGATGACCTTCAAGAGGAGTTTTGGCCACAAGAGTTTGAGGAGGCCAGCCTCACCTATAGAGATGCGACAGTGAACGTCTTTGAGCAGGGTGTATCGACCGGCGGTTGTGGCAATGCAACAAGTGCTGTCGGGCCGTTCTATTGCCCAGCTGACGAAACCGCGTACATCGACATCGAATACATGTTCCTTCTGCAAGACCGGCTCGGAGCAGAGGGTGACTTCAGCCAGGCCTACATCCTCGCTCACGAAGTTGGCCATCACGTCCAGACCCTTCTCGGGATCAACCAAGCCCTTCGAGCGGCCCAGAGCGGAGCGAGCACGACCGAGTCAAACGCTCTCCAGGTGGCGCTCGAGCTTCAGGCTGACTGCTTCGCAGGCGCGTGGGCATTCAGCTTTGCCGATCGCGGATTCCTCGACACAGGAGACCTCGAGGAGGGCATTGGTGCCGCAAGCGCCGTAGGCGACGATGCCATCACCGGAAGCTCGAACCAGGAGAATTTCACTCACGGATCTTCGGCACAACGTGTTGAGTGGTTCATGCGAGGCTTCGATGAGGGCACTGACAGCTGCGGAACCTTCGACGGGGAGATGTCCCCTGGCTGATCCAGCGGTCACCATCAAGGCGCGGGGCGTAGAAATTCGCAACGTCGAAAAGTCTTTCGGCAGTACCGAGGTCCTGCGCGACATCGACCTGGCCGTCGAGCCGGGCACAAGCCTTGCCCTGTTGGGTCCAAGCGGTTGCGGCAAGACGACGCTGCTACGGCTGATCGCTGGCCTTGAGGTGCCCAATGCCGGTTCGATCACCGTTGGTGACACGGTTATGGCCGACGCCTCGACGTTTGTGCCACCCGAAAAACGCAACGTGGGCATGGTGTTCCAAGACTGGGCGCTGTTTCCTCACCTGACCGTTGGCCGCAACGTGGGTTACGGGCTCGACCGCTCCGATCGTGAAGGCCCTCGTGTGGTCGAGGCGCTGGACATGGTCGGCCTGGCAGACCTCAAAGAACGTATGCCCGACACCCTCTCCGGTGGCCAGCAACAACGAGTTGCCTTGGCCCGCGCCATTGCGCCGCGGCCGTCGGTGCTAC
>CAZHUR010000387.1:0-3110 GCA_964535395.1 uncultured Acidimicrobiales bacterium | reverse complement strand
CCTTTTGGGTGCTGCGCAACCTCCACACCCCAATGAATACCAGTCCCTTGGTTTCACTTCATAGTCAATTTGGCTCAGAGAAGCGAGTCAAAAGACTTAGATCTCTCCACAAGTCGCCGACGAGCAACCTATGGCTAATACTTCTGCCCCACTTCGGACTACCGATATTCGCGTCCGCTTCCGCTGCCACGAGTGCGATGTTGCCTGGACCGACATCGCCTGGACCGAAGACACCGAATCACTGTGCTGGGTGTGCGGCGAAGAGGGCTCGACGTTACGGAGCAACCGAAACCCGCGGGAAGATCGCCACCTGCACCTCGACTTCCAATAGGAAGGCTCAGAAGAGAACGTGGAACGAAAGCGAAAAAGATGCGGGTTCGTACCTAGCCAGCGGGGACACTGCTCCCGGCGACGAGCCGTTCAAAACACAGCACGATCTCACCCTGAGCGATGCTCTCGGTTCCGGCCGGGCAATTCCCAGGGTCCGGCACTACATCGATAGCTTGTGCGTCGGCTCGACCACTCGAGCATGATTCTTGCTGAATCCCGCCGTTGGTCAGAAAGATAAAGCAGTCCGAGTCTCGGATCTGTGAATCGAGTGCCGGGGCACGTTCGCGGTTGTCGTCGACATCGTCTTGGTTACCAAAGGCCGTGACGATCAGTAGCCCGAGTGCAATACCGACGATGATCAATACAGGCAGCGACGCGAGCACACTCACCGATCCGTCACCTGGCTCATCGTCGATCGAGCGTCGTTGCTGTTCTTTGGGTCGCGACTGCCCGCCTCCACCGGTCGTTCGGACTCGAGCCGAGTTGGGCTGAGAACTAGGACGTTGCTGTGCGCTCGGATTCGACGACTGCCCCGAGCGTGTTGAGTTAGCCGAGCGCTGCGATGAGTTGCGTGGCGATATCGAGACGTCGTATTCCGAACGCTTCTCACCATTCGATAGCACGTTCCAGGCAACGTTGACCTGTCGCATGGCTTCTTCAGCACGTCGGGCATCGGCTGGTGACCTACCTTGCTGACGATCCGGGTGAAGTGCACGGGCGCGACGAAGATACGCCTTGCGGATCTCCTTTGTTGTTGCGGTCGGCGCAACACCAAGGGTGTCGTAGTGGGTAGACATTCAGCGCCAACAGTAGTTGCTCAGAAGCAAAACAACCGCATACGACCGGAGAGTGATCGCTCCGGCACCCTCCAAAATTCCTGCATCCAGCCACACTGGTTCTAGGTAAATCCAGGAATTTTGGAGGCGATTACCGCTCGAGCAGTTGTTCAGCGAGGGTTTCGAGGCCCGCTGAACGCGAGCCTTTCACCAATACAGCGGTATTCGTGTCGAGTTCACCGATCTGTGCGAGCGCGTCGTCTGCACCTTTGACGTGGGGAACACCGTAAAGATCGGTTCCGACCGCTATCAGCTCAGCTCCAACAGCACGTGCGGCGTCTGCAATCTGGTGGTGGTCATCTCGCTCGCTGTCACCGAGCTCGCCCATGTACCCAAGGACGGCCACCTTGTTCGTTTGAGGCAGTCGGCCGAGCGAATCGAGCGCCCCGCTCATAGAGGTTGGGTTGGCGTTGTAGCTGTCGTTGATGATCAACGCTCCCGATGCTGATCGTTGAACGTCCATTCGCCATGGAGAGAGCTCGGCGCTGGCAATGCCATGCTCAACAGCGTCGATCGGCACCCCAAGCCAGAGGGCCGTAGCCACTGCAGCCGCAACATTGGTTGCCATGTGCGCACCGCGCGTGGGCGGGCGCGCCGTGACGGTTCCCCATTCGGTGTCGAGGATGAAGGTCCCCCGCAGGTCCTCGTCGAGTTCGACCGAGGTGACTCGAACGTTCGTTCCGCTATCGCTGCCAAAGGTCAGCACCGGCGCATTACTTCGAGACGCCATCGCGCTTACGAGTGGATTATCTCCGTTCAGCACGCTCAGCCCATCCTTGGGGAGCGCTTCGATCAACTCGCCCTTGGCTAGAGCGATGTTCTCGATCGAGCCGAACTCTCCGGTATGAGCGCCAGCGACCGTCGTGATAATCCCCACGGTCGGACTAGCTACGGCACACAACGTCGAGATGTGGCCAATTCCACGCGCCCCCATCTCGATGATCGCTACCTCAGAATGATCGGGGGCGTTGATCAAGGTGAGCGGCACCCCAATTTCGTTGTTGAACGACTTCGCCGACCAGTGCGTCGCAAAAGTGTCTTTCACCGCCCCGGCCAGAAGATCCTTCGTCGACGTCTTGCCGACCGAGCCGGTAATGCCGATCACCGGACCGGAGATCCGCTGCCTGGCGGCGCGTGCAAGATCGTTGAGCGCATCGGTTGTGTCTGGAACAACAACAGCGACTGCTCCGGGCTCCGGATCGGCCTGCCGGTGCGTGAAATAGGCGGGTGCGCCGTTGGCGATGGCCGAGTCGATGAAGTCGTGGCCGTCCCGTTCGGCGACCAACGGAACGAACAACTGGCCCGGTTTCAGCGCACGGCTATCTTGGGTTGCGCCGTCGACTTCGGCTGCGCCGGTCGCAACTCGACCGCCCGTTGCTTCTGCGATTTCTGATGTAGTGAACCTCACGAGTCGCAACGCTAGACCGCTCGGCTACTACTGTTGGCCATTAATGGTGAACTCCTCCACTCCCAATCCCACAGCAAACACCGAAAAGCGCCGTCTCTTGGTGCTGTTCGGCGGGCAGTCCGCCGAGCACGATGTGTCGTGTGTGACCGCTAAACATGTTCTCAACGAGGTCGACGCCGACCGTTACGACGTCATTGCTGTCGGTATTGAACGTGACGGAACGTGGAACCGCAGCGACGTCGATTTGGCGGCAGAGTCCCTCTCCCCTGTTGGCGAGTCGATCGACCCGTTCGCTTTGATGGTCGAAACAGCCGCGGCGGGAGGCGTGGTCCTTTCCCTCCTTCACGGACCGATGGGTGAAGACGGCACCTTGCAAGGCATGTGCGAACTCGCCAACGTTGCCTATGTCGGCGCCGGTGTTCTCTCCAGTGCGTTAGCAATGGACAAGATCGCCGCAAAGCATGCGCTCGCATCAGCGGGCGTCCCACAAGCGCGCTGGTTTGGTTTCCACGCCCACGAGGTCACCGATTCCACAG
>CAZHUR010000386.1:0-3113 GCA_964535395.1 uncultured Acidimicrobiales bacterium | reverse complement strand
GTAGAACTCGTGATCTTTGAGCGCGTCTCGCTTGTTGCGGTCGAGACCGATGTGGTGAAAGTAGTAATAACCCTGCACGGTCCCGTGGTTAGCCACCATCCAGTGGTTTGGCTCCGACACGTAGGGTTTGAGGATGCCAGCTGCAATGTCTGGATGGTTGAACGGGGCGAGCACGTCGCCGATATCGTGGAGCAGCGCGCAAACGATGTACTCGTCGTCCTTGCCGGCCTTTTCGGCTAAGTAAGCGGTCTGTAGACAGTGGGTGAGCCTGTCGACGGCAAAGCCACCGTGATCGCCACGCAACGCCTCCATCTGCTGAATGACGTTGCCGTACAACTCGGTGTGAGCGTGGTTGATCACGGCTCCAACAATGATGTCCCAATCGTCCTTGGTGGACTGATCCATGCGGGTGAATGTGGCACGAGGCTCGGTTGCGGTCATACCCGACCGTACCGCATGGGGACAGATCCCGTTACATACCGTCGTGGGGCACGTCTCCACGGAATGGGCTTCGTCAAATTGGTTAATGTATTGACCAAAATTACCGACACTGTGTCTAATGAAAAGCACTGCAGGGGATGCCTCTCATCAGCATATGATCTCCCTCTTTAGAGCTGTCGCGGATCTCGTGCACGCCACGCAACGAGAACGCGGTGGGTCGAGTGTCTTTCTCGCGAGCTCTGGCACCCGTTTTCAGGCAGAACTTGCAGCCCTTCGAGAAGATAGCGATGTCGCGATCAACGACTTTCTCATAGCGTGCGACGCCCCCGAATCACACCAGTTCTTGAACTCGAGTGAATCTGCGAGGGCTAATCGAATGCTCGTTCGGTTAGCTCCGACCCGCACGGCCATAGACCGCTTGGCGGTCGAGGCTGGCGGGGTCATCGAGTATTTGACCGACCTGAATGAGGCGCTACTCGTGCTCTGCGGGACCTTTATCGAACAGGTCGCAGACAGCCAAGATCGTGCTCGAATGCTTGGGCTCCTGGCTCTGTTGCGTGCAAAAGAGCTCACTGGCGCACAGCGAGCAATCCTCGCCCAGGTGTTTACCGAAGATCGCTTCCGTAGTGGTTACTACCTCTGGTCGGTCGCTCTCATCTCGGCCCAAGAGACCTTGCTTCGAATCGCGGTTGGCGGCAATGACGATGCGTTCTCCGCGGAGTTGGAACGGATCAACGATGCCACTGCATCTCGGAAGACTGCCGAACTTGAGACCGCTGCATTTGTAAATGGCGTCGGCAACCTCGAGATCGACCCGGGGGACTGGTTTCGCGAGATCACGGCGCGTATCGATCTTCTGAAAAGCCTAGAGGACTCCCTGTTCGACACTCTGTCGATCGAGTACGTTTCGGCCGCTTCTGATCTCGATGACCACGCAATCTCCGAAGCCATCTCGGCAACGGTGCTCGCAATGCGTGACCTTCGCTCTCAGGTTGACGACGTGCGTCGTGGCGAGCTTGCGCTACGAGAGTTTTTGCGCGGTCACGGCGAAGCACTCGTCCATGCCGAACAACAACTTGCCACCGCACTCCAGACCGAGGAGCTCACGACGCGGGCAACCCGCGATGAACTGACAGGCGTTCTCAACCGATCCACCGTGCCGTCCCTGATCGAAGGAGCCCTTCGACGCACGAGCAACACCGATGACATGGTGGCCGTGCTGATGATCGATCTCGACAACTTTAAGGTCATCAACGACAGCCTCGGCCACATTGTTGGAGATGAACTTCTCCGCTCTGTTGCTCAGCGCTTACGTCGTTCGATCCGGCCCGACGACGTGGTGGCCCGCGTCGGCGGCGATGAATTCTTGATCGTCGCTCCAGAGTTGGCTGACGTCAGCGCTGCCGAGGAACTATCTGAGTACATCATCACCTACTTCAAAGAACCGCACATGGTCGACGGTCGAGAGTTGGTCGTAGACATCTCGGTGGGTATTGGAACGTCCGACACCTCAAAGTCGGTCGACCGTCTGCTGCGTGATGCGGACCTTGCACTTCATCGTGCAAAGCAGAAGAGCCGTGGTTCATGGGTTGTGTTCGACAAAAAGCTTCGCATCGAAATGGACGAACGCCACGAAATCGAACTCGGTGTTCGTGAGGCGTTGAAGACCAAGAAGATTCAGGCGTGCTTTCAGCCGATCGTAGATCTGCATAGCGGTGAAGTGGTCGTAGCCGAAGCTCTTGCTCGCTGGGACCGTGGCGACACGGTCCTCGTGGCAGGGCAATTTTGCGGCATTGCTGCAGACGCCGGACTGCTGCCTCGCATCGACGAGGTCGTGATGCGTTCTGCGTTCGAAAATCGTCCGACCTTCCGAGGAGTGCAGCCGAAGGTCTCGATCAACGTGACCGACCTGCAACTTCGCCAGCCTCTGTTCGCCGAACAGTTCCACGAAGACATGATCTCTTGCGGGATTGCTCCGACCGATGTCTGGATAGAGGTAACCGAGCATGAAGCCCTGAGCATAGAAGTTGCAACGTCGAACCTGGAACGCCTCCGAGCTTTGGGTTGCACGATTGCGCTCGACGACTTCGGTAGCGGCTTTTCGGCCTTGTCCGTTCTTCGCACGTTGCCCCTTGATGTGGTCAAGCTCGACGGCCTCTTTCTCCACGACATCGATCGTGACGATGCGACCCGTGAAACGGTCCGGTCGGTGCTCGCGATCTTGGACGCACTCGACCTGGTTGCTGTTGCGGAGGGAGTTGAAACAAGCTCGCAGCTCGACACGCTTCAGGCACTCGGCTGCGATATGGCGCAGGGCTTTCACCTATCGATGCCGTCGAAGACGGCCGATTCGTGGTCGATCCCATCCATCGGGCCGATCATCACAGACCTCGCGGCGTAGTCCCGCCTCACATCGGCGTCGTCGCTGCCGACTGGGCCTTATGGCTTGGTCGAAGATTGACGCTTCCGCAGATTCAACGTCGGAGTCCCTGACAGCGAACCACTGGAGTGTGGTGAGCTCAGATCCGAACGACCAAGCGGTCTTGAAGGGTCGAGCACAGGTGTTGGCGGCCGCGTGGAGGCCGAAAGTTCGAGATCGAACCGACTTCATTATCGAGCGGATTCGTGGCAAACGGGTGCTTGACATTGGATGCGTTGCCCACGATGAGGAC
>CAZHUR010000385.1:1261-3132 GCA_964535395.1 uncultured Acidimicrobiales bacterium | reverse complement strand
GTGTAGTCCGCGGCCTATCGAATTGTTCGGCCGGCTCTACTTCGGAGCCGATCGTCTGGCGAGGGCACGAGTTGGAGAGATCATCGCCGTTCCGGCCGGAATCGCCGTTGATGGACTTCAGATTCATGCGATCAATGATGTCGATCCTGAGCGGGCCTTCGTGGTGACCGGCGACGGTCGGATCATCTATGAACAGGCACCCTCGATCGGAGTCGACGGGCCCCTACTCGTAGCGACGAATGAACCAGGAATAGGTAGCCAAGACGGCGGCGGCGAAGGCTTCATGTCGACATTCGTGGTTGAGAACGGATGCCTGAGGCTGGGCGGTGCGCTTGTCACCTGGGAGTACAACACTCGATGGGATGAACAGCGCGAACAGTTGATCGACGGCGACGGGAACACGGCTCATCTTGGAGACACGCTTCAGACCGGCGGGTTTGGAATCGACCGCGAGCGAGTCGTCGGCCAGGGTGACGACAACGTCGCCGACTATCTGCAGCGCTGCCAGACGGATGAGGAGAACGTATTCCAGCTGAATGGAGGGTTCTCAGTGACGGAGCGTCGCTCCGATCTTTCTGGCTCACCACTTTCGACCTATGAAGACCCGGATCCCGAGGTCTCAGCAGAAGAGGCGCTGATCGGGCGACTATCCATCACCGGCGACTGTGTTGAGGTTACGAATCCAGACAACCCATCTGAAGTGTTCACGCCGATCTGGCCTCACCACGACGTCATGTGGGACGCCTCCTCCGACGCAATCACACACAACGGAGAGACCTATAGAAACGGCGACTCAGTTCTGTTGTCCGGAAACGCCGTCGCACCCGAGGCGGCAAACATCGAACTTGGCTGGGAGCCAAACCCAACCTGCGGCCAACGTCCAATGTTCTTCATCGGCTTCTAAGAAACGGTTCGCCAAGCGCCCATAAGACTCCCGACGCTCATCGACCGAAAACCCACACATAACGGCACGTCCCGAGCGATATCTCGACCCGATCTAGGAATCCTTCCAGCGCCCAGGGCAATGCACTCGGACTTCCGGTTATGAGCGGGTTTCCACCGCGCTCGATTTGAATAATATGAGCGGCTTCGAGCCACAGATGTGCGTAAGACAGCCAACTCGGATGGATTACCGTGCGGCGCTAGTCGAAGCGTTGTGCGTTGCCGGTTTGAGCGATTCTGTGCTCCAAACGGGAGATCACCTCTGCGACTGACCCTTCGGTGGAGAGACCTTCGACTCGTTCTGCCAAGCGCCGTGTGACCTCAACTATTCGAACCGCCAAGGCTTCGTCTGGGTAGTCCCACACCTTGAGGATTGGACCACCGCGAGTTTCAGGGTTGGCCGGGCCGACAAAAGTACGAATTAGCCGGAACAGCTGATCGGCGGAGAACAGTAAGTAGTTTCGCTCTATGTAGTCCAGCACCTCTGACAGTCTGTCGTGTTGCCTCCAACTGCGGTGGCCGAGGATGTAGAGACACCCGTACAGTCCACGAACGAACTCATCAATCTGTTCCTCACTGGCTTCTGAGTGGTGACTGAGCCCTTCAGCCAGTCCCTGAATGCGCGAGTAAACGATATTGTCCGATTCTTGATCCCAGCTGCGGCGAAGTTCCTGAGACAAGCCAAGCCTTCGAATCTGATTCTCGATCAACGGGTAGTCGCGAGACATTCCGAAAAGGCTGCCCGAATATGCGATGTACCACGCCTTCGCATCATCAATCGTTTCCACCGATGACGGAAGGCTCTCGTGATCAATCATCCGTACTCCATCGCACGTATTTGCTCCGACCTAAGTCGCGAAAGCGAGATTCTCACAACGCCAACCTCGATGTGCCCGATTTCGACCGGCTGACCCCCGGCAGCAACCCGC
>CAZHUR010000385.1:0-1161 GCA_964535395.1 uncultured Acidimicrobiales bacterium | reverse complement strand
GCGGCTATCGGCTGGCTGTGACGTGCATCGATCTACGGATGCCTTATGGACACTGCGCCGCTGCTGTCGAGTTCGATCGTTGCGTTCGCAGTTTGAGGGTCGCACCCTTCGCCATTGGCGAAGTACTCCTTGGTCTCGACCTCACCCTCGAGCACTTCCTCCGGGCCGCCCCCGAAAGAAACAACAATCCGGTACTCGTGTGTAGCGGGTTCGTCGTTGGGCAACTCAATGAACGGGAACTCAGATGACGGAGTTTGACAAACATCGCCAACGCAGAACTCAGAAACCTCCGCCAGAACGGAAACATCGAGCCTGATGCCGGAAGAGAAACCGATAAGCGTGCAACCCCGGTCCGCTGCAGTCCCACACGACCCGAGCAAAACGAACAGAGCTGAAGCGCGAAGCAACCACCACTTCCGCGTCATCATCACAGAAACAGTGATATCTCAAACTCCACCGACAAGCACGGCAGGAGCCGACGCACCCACACTTGATCGGCACCTCGGTTAGCGATCTCTCTTCAGCGTCGAAGCGATCCGACCTGATCCCGACTCAACTGGCTCGAGTGCCGGACCGACCGGGCCCATCGCTGTTTAGCCACAACATGAACGGCATGCCGGAGAAGAACTTGTGTCGTTCATAAAACACGACAGCTTCTTCGGCCGGAACAGCACAATCGACTCGAGCTTCCGTGCCCTTGCCTGGTCTAGCAGTGCATTGATCAACTGGGTCCCTACCCCGGTGCTGCGGTGTTCGGGTATGACAAACATGTTGTTCAGATAGCCCCAGGAGGGTCGTACCCGCCCCGGAGCCGGCATACGGTCGACCTGCAAGAGATTCACCATCCCGATGGGCTGCCCGTCGATACGAGCGATCCAAAAAGTCCGTTCCGGCATTTCCTCAAGCACCCACCGAGCAAAGTCATCGGGAAACGAAGCGTCGACGGACTCGCCATGATCCTCGACGGTCCAAGCAGCGCGTAATGCTGCAAGGTCACCCACATCGCCTTCGGCAGCGACCGAAACCGTCACTAGCTGATCCTTCGCCATAGCCATTCCTATACCAAGACGTAAAGCGCCGCTCGTTGACGCGCCCATATTGTCGAGCCGGAGACCCTCGCAAACCCGCACGTGATCGGCACATCGGCGAGCGATATTGCAC
>CAZHUR010000384.1:0-3135 GCA_964535395.1 uncultured Acidimicrobiales bacterium | reverse complement strand
TTTCTGGACGGGGCATCTGATCCGGAGGTGCTTGTTGAGGAGGCGGTGCGGCTTGGTCTTAATGCTTTGGCTCTCACCGATCGCAACGGGTTCTACGGTGTTGTGCGGTTTGCTGAAGCGGCTCGGGCGCACGGGTTGTCGACCGTCTTTGGGGCCGAGCTAAGCCTCACCGATCCCGCCGACCCGTTCGGACAGATTGGATCGGCTGGCGATCTGGTGGTTTTGGCTCGCGGGCCTGAGGGGTATGGCCGCTTGGGTAGGGCCATCAGCGAGGGGCAGATGTCGGGGGAGAAGGGTGCCCCCCGATATCACCTCGACCGACTGGCCGAACTTGCTGGTGGTGAGTGGATGGTATTGACCGGGTCGCAACGGGGGCCTCTGAATCTGGCGCTCGAGGCCGATGGGCCAAGCGCTGCTCAGCGACAACTCGACCGACTGATCGAACGGTTTGGTCGTACCAACCTTGCGGTCGAACTGTGGGATCACGCCACCCCGATATGTAGTAGTCGCAACGACACCCTCACTCGACTCGGCCTCGAACGTGACCTGGTCGTGGTCGCCACCAACGACGTCCGCTACGCCGGTCCTCAGGACCGTAAGCTCGCCACAGCGCTTGCTTCGGTGGGGCATCGCCGCTCGCTCGAAGAACATGACGGGTGGCTGCCTGCAGCGTCGACTGCTCACCTGCGCAGCGGTGTCGAGCAGTTGCGGCGTTTCGAACGGTACCCGGGGGTTGTGGACGCCTCGATTGAGATTGCACGCTCGTGTGCGTTCGATCTGCAACTTGTGGCACCAAACCTTCCGCCGTATCCGTGCCCGGACGACCACGACGAAATGTCGTGGCTGCGTGAACTGACGCGGATGGGGGCGCGTCGCCGGTATGGCTCGCCGAGTGATGAGCGAGTGCCGGGTGCCTATGCCCAGATCGCACATGAACTCGACCTCATTGAGTCGCTCGGATTTCCCGGTTACTTCTTGATCGTGTCCGACATCGTCGACTTCTGTCGCAAGGCGGACATCTACTGCCAAGGGCGTGGATCGGCTGCGAATTCTGCGGTGTGTTATGCACTCGGTATCACCAATGCCGATGCGGTGGCGTTGGGTCTGTTGTTTGAACGGTTCCTGTCGCCCGAACGGGACGGCCCTCCCGATATCGATATCGACATCGAGTCGGATCGGCGTGAAGAGGTCATCCAGTACGTGTACGAGCGGTATGGGCGTGACCACGCAGCACAGGTCGCCAACGTCATCACCTATCGAGCAAAGTCGTCGGTGCGAGACATGGCCAAGGCGTTGGGATACGCCGTTGGTCAGCAGGATGCCTTTTCGAAGAAGCTCGACGGTTGGTCGGGGCTTGCTAGTCAGGTGAGTTCTTTCCCCGACGATGTTGCCGAGTTGGCGGTCGAGCTCGAACACAGCCCACGTCATCTCGGGATCCACTCGGGTGGCATGGTCATCTGTGACCGGCCGGTGGTCGAGGTGTGTCCGGTCGAATGGGCGCGTATGGAGAACCGCAGCGTGCTCCAGTGGGACAAGGAAGATTGCGCTCGCACGGGCTTGGTGAAGTTCGACCTCTTGGGGCTCGGCATGTTGTCGGCTATTCATTACGCCATCGATTTCATTGCCGAGGTGCACGAAACCGACGTCGAGATGGCCTCGATGCCTCAAGACCCTGAGGTGTACGACATGTTGTGTCGGGCCGACACGATCGGGGTCTTCCAAATCGAATCTCGTGCGCAGATGGCAACGCTACCGAGGCTCAAGCCGCGCAAGTTCTACGACCTGGTCGTCGAGGTGGCGCTCATTCGTCCTGGGCCGATCCAGGGCGGGTCGGTGCACCCCTACATTCGTCGTCGTAACGGTAAAGAGCCGGTTACGTACCTACATCCGCTTCTCGAGAAGTCGTTGTCGAAGACGCTTGGGATCCCGCTGTTTCAAGAGCAGCTCATGCAGATGGCGATCGATGTTTCCGGGTTTACGCCCGCCGAGGCAGATCAGTTGCGCCAAGCAATGGGGTCGAAGCGCAGTCGTAAACGGATGGAAGAGATTCGTGGTCGGCTCTATGAAGGAATGGCCGAACGGGGGATCGTTGGTGATGTTGCTGATCAGATTTGGGAAAAGCTGGCCGCTTTTGCGAACTATGGCTTCCCTGAGAGTCACTCGGTGTCGTTTGCATACTTGGTTTACGCCTCGTCGTGGCTCAAGCGTTACTACCCGGCAGCGTTTTGTGCTGCGCTCTTAAACGCGCAACCAATGGGCTTCTACTCACCGCATTCGTTGGCTGCTGATGCCCGTCGCCATGGGGTGAAGGTGCTTACTCCTGACATCAATCGGTCCGGAGCTGGAGCCACACTCGAATGGACAGATGGTCCGCCCGAAGATCCGGCATTTCGACAGGGTCGTGGCGTCGACCCGTCGCGGTGGGGTGTTGGGGGCCCGGCGGTACGTCTGGGAATCGGGTCGGTGCGCCACATTGGTGACGATCTCGCAAAGGCGCTCGACGAAGGTCGTCCGTGGTCGTCGATCGAAGATGTGAAGCGGCGCACCGGGTGTTCGATCGAAGCGCTCGAAGCGTTGGCGACCGCTGGAGCTTTCGGCGAACGTCGTTCGGCATTGTGGGAAGCAGGAGCAGCCTCTCAAGCTTCCAATGCGCGATTGCCCGGCATCATCACAGGGACCAAAGCCCCGCAGCTTCCGGGTATGAGCGACCGTGAGATATCGCTCGCAAATCTGTGGGCGACCGGCGTTGCCCCAGATGGCCATCCCACCCGGTTCTATCGTGGCGACCTCGACCGCCTGGGTGTGTTGGCCTCGTCGGCATTGCCTGGTCAAACCTCGGGAGAGCGGATCATGGTTGCTGGGGTAGTCACGCATCGCCAACGTCCAGCCACTGCGTCGGGAACGACGTTTCTCAACCTCGAAGACGAAGACGGGCTCATCAACGTGATTGTTTCGAAGGGATGCTGGCAGCGACACAAGCGAGTTGCCCTGACCGCTGTTGCGCTCATCGTGCGCGGCCGAGTCGAGATTGCCGAGGGTGTTATCAACGTAGTCGCCGACAAGCTCGTCGAGTTCTCCATGGTCGCCCCCTCGATGTCTCGAGACTTTCGTTAGGCCGTTAACGCAACAGAGAGT
>CAZHUR010000383.1:0-3141 GCA_964535395.1 uncultured Acidimicrobiales bacterium | reverse complement strand
CCGTCGTCTTCGAGATTTGCCCGTGCATTGCGTAGGTCGGTTCGAAGATCGCCGCGGTTCGGCCGTGTCCACCGAACGTGAGTAGGACGGTCTGGAGCACCTCGTTGGACCCGTTGGCAACAAACACCTCTTCGGGGCGACGGTCGTAACGCTCGGCAATCGCCTCCCGCAATCGACGCGCTCCCCTGTCGGGGTATCGATTCCACTCGATCGAACTCATCTCTTCTTTCAACGCAGCCTCGAACGCGTCGGGGAGAGCCGTCGGCGCCTCGTTGGTATTGAGCCGTACGTCGACGTCGATCTGAGGTGAGTGATAGCCGGGTCGCAGAGCAAGGTCGGCGCGAACTTCGGGACGGTTGTTGGTCATCGATATGCACGCACGGCGCTCTGCAGGTTTCGACCTGCACCATGTAACGAACGCTCAACTTCGAACAGTCGGATTGCGATGTCGTCTCGATCGCCTCCCCGGTGCTTCTCTGCGACTTTGGTGATGCGTTCTACGAGCTCGTCGATTTGAGTTGCCATGCTCGACAGTTCGGCCAGGTCAGATTCCATGATCAAACGTTATTGCCCGAACGAGCGCATAACCTTACCGAAATGGAATTCGTCGTCGAGCAACGTGAGAATTTACCTCCAGTGGTGCATCTCACGTTCTCTGACGACGACGGAATGACCACGTTCACCGACGCTCTGGCCCTGGCCGAAAACGCCGGCTCCGATGCCCCTGTCTGGGTTCATGGCACGACTCCGGAACGACGCCAGGAGCTCCTCGACCAAGGATTGGTGTCGAATCGAACGTTGCTGCAAATGTTCCGTGAGCTGCCAGCGGCTCCGACCACCGTCGAGACCAGGGCGTTCGAAGATAGCGACATCAGCGAGTTCGTCGCTGTCAACAACAGAGCGTTCTCGTGGCACCCAGAACAGTCCGGCCTCACCGAGGCGGCCGTACGCGGCGACATAGCTCAACCATGGTTCGACTACGAGGGCTTTCGCCTGCACCACATCGACGAACAGCTCGCCGGGTTTTGCTGGACGAGGGTTCACGAAGACGTCTCCAACACACCGGGAAACCCCGAGCCGGTTCGCGTCGGAGAGATCTATGTCATCGCTGTCGATCAACCGTTTCACGGACGCGGCTTAGGAAAGGCCATGACGTTGGCCGGACTCGAATACCTCGCAAGCCTCGGCATCACCGTCGGGATGCTCTATGTCGAGTCAGACAACGAGGCCGCAGTGGCCACCTATGAACGGATCGGCTTCTCGGTCGGCCGGACAGACACTCTGTGGACGCGCGAATCGTGATCACCAAAACCTCTCGCTACCAACTCGATCGCACCGAACTCGCCGAACTGCTTTCCGATCACCCGAGCTATCGAGTCGACCAGCTGTGGACCGGACTGTACGAACATGGCACCGACATCGAAGAGATCTCCAACTTGCCAAAAGCCCTTCGCGAAGAACTCGCAGAAGCGCTCCCAGCTGCACTCGGCGAAAAGCTGGTCAGCGTCAGCGAAGGCGGCGAAACACACAAGTGGCTGTGGGCCCTTGACGATGGCGACAGTATCGAGACGGTGCTTATGCACTACAAAGACCGCTCGACGGTTTGTGTGAGTAGTCAGGCTGGTTGCGCGATGGCGTGTGGATTCTGTGCCACGGGCCAAGAGGGCTTCCGTCGACACCTGACTACCGGCGAGATCGTCGAGCAGGTCGTGCGAGCTCGCGAGGCTGCTCTGCCGCGACGTCTGTCGAACGTGGTCTTCATGGGCATGGGCGAGCCGCTCGCAAACTACGACGCCGTCTGGGGCGCAATTCGCCGAATCCATGGCGACCTTGGCCTCTCGGCACGACACATCACCATGAGCACGGTCGGCATGGTGCCTGGCATTAACCGGATGGCCGAAGAGAACTTGCCGGTCAGCCTCGCGGTTTCGCTTCATGCAGCGACCAACGAACTCCGCAGCGAATTGGTACCTCTCAACGACCGGTACGACATCGAGACGCTCGCCACGGCATGTCAGCGCTACGTCGCTGCTTCAGGTCGCCGTCTGAGCTTTGAATGGGCGCTGATCGCAGGCGTCAACGACACCTTTGAACAGGCGGTTGCGCTGAGCGAGCTTTGCCGAGAGTTGCGGGCCCACGTCAACCTGATCCCACTTAACCCAACTCCGGGCTATCTGACGGTGGGCACCGATGCTGCCGGAGTTGCCCAGTTTCGTCAATGGCTGCTCGACCGAAACACCAACGCGACCATCCGCCGCAACCGCGGAACCGACATCGACGCCGCTTGCGGTCAGCTTCGTGCAAACAACCACTCTGGAGCCAAGAACTCGTCTCGTTCGCAGCCTGTAGCCAACCCCCGTCGTAGGGACCAGGCCGTAGCCGATTCTGTCGAGTAAACTAGAACCAATGGCCGATCGATACTCCTTTCAGAGTCCTTTCTCACGTGGCCCCGGTGGCGACCCTTGGTTCACCGTCGGTAACGTCGCGGTAAACACGACGAAGTTCGTCACAGGGCTCGGCATCTTGGGCGTATTCCTGACCGTCATCGAAGGCGGTCGAGGCGGAATCACGAACTGGCTCACCCTCAGCACTCGAGCGATCACCGGTGGCCAGCTGTGGCGCTTCTTCACCCATATCATTCCGACCGGCAGCAACTTCTTCTTTGCGCTACTTGGTCTGATCTTCTTCTACATGATCGGCAATCAGTTTGAAGCAATGCTGGGCAGGCGGGCTTACACCGGCCTCATCGTCAGCCTCATACTCGTTCCAGCGGTTCTCGGCGTGGCGATCGCGTTTCTCATCGGCGGCGGAGTTGCCTCATCGGGCCTCTCGCTACCGTTCCTCGGCCTCGCTGCCGGATTCTCAGCCGCAATGCCCCAAGCCCGATCGTTCTTCAACATTCCGTTCTGGGCGGTCGTCGCATTCATCTTCGTGGTGCAGTTCCTTGGCCTGTTGACCATTGGTAGCCTCAGCGGGCTAGTCATGCTCTTGGCGACCGGAGCCATTGGACTCGTCGTGACCCGATCCCTCGGGTTCTCAAACGTCGAATGGATTCCAGCCGTTGCGCTCCCAGCGGTCATGACGGGCGAAGGGGCCGTTTCAGCCCCGAAGCCAGCGCGGTCGTCGGGTCGAGCAAAGAAG
>CAZHUR010000382.1:0-3160 GCA_964535395.1 uncultured Acidimicrobiales bacterium | reverse complement strand
CGCTGGAGATGACCCTCTGAACGTCGATGCCGGAAGATTCGGCGAGATCGACGTTGTCGGCAACGGCGCGCATTGCCTTACCGATTTGGGTGCGGGTGAGCAGCAAGCCAATTCCGACGAGCACCAAGACCGACACAGACATCGCGATGATGTCCTTCGGAGGAAGTTCGATCGGACCGAGCGAGATCGCTGTTTGAGCCGAGAAATCTCGGAACGTACGCGATCGGCCGGTGAAGAAATACAGGAACAGGTAGCGCAGCAAGATCGAAAGACCGATCGTGATCACGAGCTGAGCAATCAGGCTTACACCTTGACGGCGGAGTGTCCGAAACAACGTACGGTCGAGCAGGAAGCCGAAAATGCCCCCGGAAATTACTCCGAGAATGACGGCAAACACAAGGTTGACACCGTCACCGAACGGGCCGGGGAGCGGAGCGAGAACACCGGCAACACCTGCAAGGCCGTAGAAGTTGAAGAAATAGGTGGAGAGCCCGCCCCAAGTCACCATCTCTGCGTGTGCAAAGTTCACAAGGCCGGTGGTGCCATAGATCAGGGACAGACCAATCGAGGCCATTGCGAGGTAAAGGCCCTGCTTGAGGCCTTCTGCGCTGAGCTGAGCTATGCGTCGGCCGAGATCACTTCCCTGGTTTGCCGCAGCGAGAGCAGCACCGTCTGACTCCAACGCAAACAACACCGTTCGTTGCTGACCGGGCTCGACCATGACCGTTAGCGATGTTCGGTCTGGCGCGCGCAGGGAAACCCCGTCTGGAAGGGTGCTCGGGTCGATCGTGACCGTGTATTCACCCGGTTCTGGGAGCGGCAACATGAGCGCGCCATCCACATCGGAGACAGCTTCTCCGACGCCCTCGACTGAAATCACCACACCTTCGACGAAAACGTCCTCGCCGGCTTCGTCTTCAAAGCGAAATGTTCCAATGAGTGACTGACCATCATCTTGGGCAAAAGCCGGGGCGGCGATTCCGAAGATACTTAGGACGACAATCAGGGCGCCAACTAGTGCTCTGCGTTGTAGCATCGCCTCGCTCTCTCGTGAGGTGGGTTGAACCCGCAAACAGTACCCGAGGGTAACGCTCAATCCAAAGTCGCCTCGCGTCACCCCCTACGCTCGGGAGATGAGCGAATCCACATTCGAGGTAGCGATCATCGGTGGAGGCATCGCAGGCGTAAGCGCCGCCGCCCACCTGGCGAGCACTCACTCGGTGGTGTTGCTCGAACAAGAGGACGAGCTTGCGCACCACACGACATCGCGATCGGCGGCCATCTATGTAGAGAACGAAGGCGGTCCGGTGTTTCATCGACTCGCCACCGCGAGCCGACCGTTCTTCGAGGAGGCACCCGGTGCCGACACTCCCCTGTTGGCACCCTTACCGGTTCTCAAGATCGGTGACGGTTCGATGGCGACGACCATGGCAGCTGACGCTGCTCTTGCCCAAGAGGTCACTCCGAGCATCCGCTACGTCGAGGGCGATGACCTGGCCGAGTTATGCCCGGTGATCAACGCTGACGTGGTCACAGCCGGGATCTACGAACCAACGGCATGTTCGATCGACGTGATGGGACTGCACCAACTGTTCTTGCGAACAGCGAAAACTTCAGGAGCCACGGTTCGACTGTCGGCCAAGCTGGTCAGCGGCGAGCGTCGCTCTGGCCAGTGGCACCTCGAAACAGCGAGCGGACCAGTTCGGGCTGGCACGGTCATCAACGCCGCGGGAGCCTGGGGCGATGTAGTTGCCCAATCGTGTGGGGTACAGCCGGTCGGGCTCCAACCAATGCGGCGCACCGCATTCACCGCGCCAGCTCACCAAGATCCAAGCGGCTGGCCGTTCATCTACTCGGGCATTCCCGACCTCGAGTGCTACTTCAAACCCGAGGCCGGACAGCAACTGTTGTGTTCGTTGTCGGAAGAAAACCTGTCACCACCAATGGACGCCAGAGCAGAAGAACTCGACGTGGCTCTGGCGATCGATCGAATTCAGACGATCTCGAGCCTCGAGTTGCGCTCTGTGAAGACCACATGGGCTGGCCTGCGTACCTTTGCTCCAGACCGCAACCCGGTCTTTGGTTGGGACGATTCAGTCGACGGCTTTCTGTGGGACGTTGGCCAAGGTGGTTGTGGCATCGTGACCTCTCCGGCGGCTGGTCAGATCGTCGGAGCACTCGTGCGCGACGAACCACTTCCTGTTGCAGTTACCGACCTTGGGCTGGCCGCAGTCGACCTAGCACCCCGTCGCGAGCCGATTACCTAGCTGGTCAGAACCCAGTGGTCGTCGCCGATTTTCTCTAGTTGCTGGCTGCTGAGTTCGGCGCTGGATGCATCGGAGGCAACGCTGTGGTCGACTCCCGACCCAGGAACAGCCGAAAGCAGTATTTGGGTATAGTTGTGAGCGGGGTTCTCGAAGATGTCGTCGGCCGCGCCGATCTCGACAACACGTCC
Organism: uncultured Acidimicrobiales bacterium; assembly: GCA_964535395.1. GTDB lineage: Bacteria > Actinomycetota > Acidimicrobiia > Acidimicrobiales > SHLQ01 > SHLQ01. The sequence continues at coordinate 705 of CAZHUR010000382.1, read as the reverse complement.
GCCATTCATCACCATCACTCGATCGCTCACGTTGCGCACTACGGCAAGGTCATGGCTGATGAACAGCATCGTGAGGTCGTGTTCGGCTTTCAGATCGTGGAGCAGGTTCAGAATTTGAGCCTGCACGCTCACGTCGAGCGCCGAAGTTGGCTCATCGCAGATCAGCACTTTCGGTTCAACGGCTAAGGCTCTCGCAATGCCGATGCGTTGACACTGACCGCCAGAGAACTCGAACGGTTTTCGGTTGAGTGAGTCCGGGTCGATCCCGACCGACTCGATCAATTCGAGCAGCCTGTCTTCGGTCCACTGATCGGCGGTGCCCCAGATGTCGACTCCTTCTCTGATGATGTCTCGCACTGGTCGGCGGGGGTTCAGTGCAGAGACCGGGTCTTGGAAGATCATCTGGATGTCGGTACGCAGGGCGCGTATGCCGTCTTTGTCGAGGGAGCTGAGGGAGTTGCCCCCATAGCGGATGTCCCCGCTGGTCGGTGCTGGCAGCTGAACGATTGCCTTGGCAGTGGTCGACTTTCCCGAGCCCGACTCGCCCACGATGCCGAGCGTCTCTCCTTCTCGAACGTCGAAGCTCACATCATCAACCGCACGGAACTTCTTGCCCTTACCAATGTCGAAGTCGACGGTCAGTCCCTCGGCCGAGATCAAGGATTCGCCGTCGCGAAGTCCTGCTGCGATGGGACTGGTCTGGGC
>CAZHUR010000381.1:0-3165 GCA_964535395.1 uncultured Acidimicrobiales bacterium | reverse complement strand
CTCCGCTCGCTCCGACAAGTCGTCCTCCGGGGCACACCCAACTCGAACGAACTTCAAGTAAAGCTCCGCCAAAGAAAGGAGCGGTGCGGCGTTTCGCTGTAGCGCAGCCGTACGGCGCGTTTTGCCGAAGCGAAGCGGAGGCAAAAGGCGCCCCAAACTCGAAGTCGCTATGGCGACTGAGAGTTTGCGTGGGCCTAGCTGGATTCGAACCAGCGACCTCACCCTTATCAGGGGTGCGCTCTAACCAACTGAGCTATAGGCCCTCTTCGCCGCAAGCGACGCGCCTGTGAGGGCAGGAAAACCGTATCGACTTAACCCCGTCGGGGCAACGTCGCGATTGGTCGAGCTGTCTCTTCTTCGACAACCGTCACGCGAATGCCGCCGGTGAGGTCGGAGATGAGGTTGAGCAAGATTGCGATGAGGACCGAGAATCCGGTCGCCGCGACCGACAGCACGAGGCCTCCAAGAGCCGATGCTCGGAAGATGTCTGCGCCGATGAACTCGAAGTCTTCGAGAGCGAAGATGTCTTCGGCGAAGTTCTCGATGTCGCCAATGACGCCCGATGCAACCGCTGCGTTCCAGAGAAGCGCACCGGCGACCATCACGACGATCCAAAGGCAGAAGAAGAACAAGAGCGACACCTTCAGAACCGACCACGGTTCGATGTGGCGCACGAGTCGGCGGACCTTGCGTGCTCGCAGGCGGCGTTCTTGAAGTCGCTCGACGGTCGACCCGAGTGGGACAACTGCGGTCGTCATAGGCCCGGCCGGGGCAGGGGTGCTCGACCCGCGACGGAATTTGCTTTCACGTTCTTCGAACACCTCTGGTTCGTCGAAAGTGAAAACCGTTTCTTCTGAGTCATCGATGGCAGTCACGGCGAACAGTCTAAGACATAATGCTGCGCGAAGTTGTGCGCTCCCCCAAGGATCTGTTATGAGCCGTTTTCCGAATGAGGTGTGAGAGGTGGGCGTCACCCGGTTTCGACGGGTACGAGAAGGCGTTCCGCGTAGGCGACAGCTGTTGATTCTCCAACGGAAACGACGACTCGATAGACGCTCCGGTCCTCCGAAAACGACAGCAGTTCGGCGCCGTTGAGTTGTGCGGTTCTGCTCGCTGCGTCTACGCCCGCCGCGGCTCCGGCGAGCGCTGCGGCGTCTGCTGCACTACTCGCCTGGGCCTTTTCGACGGCCGCGGCTCCAACGGTGGCGACACCGATTGCGAGCGCTGCGGCTACGGCGAGCGCTCCTATCCAAAGGACTATCCCCGACATGATCCACTTTCTCGACCCTGATGGTCGTGATCAGATGTGGGGGAAGTGCAAGGTGAGCCCGATCACCAAATCAGGCTCACCTCAGTAGATCACTCGCTCTCGTCGTCTGCACTATCGGCGGCTGACTCGGTGGCATCGCTCTCGGTCGGAGCACCACCCTGTTCACCTTCGCCTTCGCCGTCGAGGTCTTCTTCGCCGGTTGCGAGCACCCGAGCGACCGCTGCCACGTGGTGGCCGTCGTTGACGTTCATCACGCGAACGCCCGAAGCATCACGACCCTGTGTCGAAATGTCGTCGACCGCTGTCCGGATGAGCGTGCCACCGTCGCCGATGAGCATGATCTCTTCGCCTTCGCCAACCATGAAGGCAGCAACGACCCGGCCCTTCTTTTCGTTGACGCGGATACCGCGGACACCCAGGCCTCCTCGGCCCTTGACCGGATACTGCTCAAGTTCGGACTGCTTGCCGTAGCCCTCACTGGTGATGATGAGTAGGCGTGTGTCGGCCTGTTCGCGGGCGCTGGCCACGAGCTCGTCCCCTTCGCGGAACTTCATACCGCGAACGCCCGCTGCTGTGCGGCCCATTGCTCGAACAGCGCTTTCGTCGAACCGAATCGTCTGGCCGTTCTTCGAAACCAAGAACACGTCTTGTCCTTCGTTGAGCGGGATGACGTCCATCAGTTCGTCGCCATCGTTCAACTTGATCGCAATGAGTCCGGCCTTCAAGTTGCTGTCGTAGGCGTTGAAGAGTGTCTTCTTGACCCGACCGAGCTTTGTAGCGAAGAACAAATACCGGTTGGTCTCGTAGTCGCGCGTGTCGATGATCGCGCGAATCTTCTCTTCGGGTTGAAGCTGAAGCAGGTTCACGATCGCCGTGCCACGAGCCGTGCGACTCGTCATTGGAATCTGGTGAGCCTTGAGGCGGTACACCTTGCCGCGGTTGCTGAAGAACAGCAGGTAGGCGTGAGCGGTTGTGTGGATCATGTTGACGACGTAGTCGTCGTCTTTCAGATTCGCACCGGCAACGCCACGGCCGCCGCGGCTTTGCGTGCGGAACTCGTCGATCGACATGGTCTTGACGTAGCCGCCCGCCGACATGGTGAAGATGAGGTCTTCGTCGTCGATGAGATCTTCGATGTCGATCTCGCCCGGGTCGTGCATCAGCTCGGAGCGACGCTCGTCTGCTTCTTCGTCGCGGACCTCGATGAGCTGATCCTTGATCACTTGACGCATACGGCCCTCGTCGTTGAGGATCGCCTCGAGATCGGCAATCGTCTCGCGTAGCTCGGCCAATTCTTCTTCGAGCTTGGCTCGGCCAAGACGAGTGAGACGCCCGAGCTGCATGTCCAGAATGTGGCCGGCCTGCAACTCGGTGAACTCGAATGGCGCGTCCATGAGCCCAGCGAGGGCTTCCGCACGATCTTCGGAGGCTCGGATCGTGGCGATGATCTCGTCGATCAGGTCGAGTGCCTTGATGAGGCCTTCGAGGATGTGCGCACGGGCCTTGGCCTTGTCGAGGCGGAACTGGCTTCGACGGGTGATGACCTCGACCTGGTGCTTGATGTAGGGCACCAAGAGCTCGCGCAGGTTCAGCGTGCGAGGAACGCCATCTACCAAAGCGACCGCGTTCATCGAAAACGACGTTTGCAGAGGTGTGCGCTTGTAGAGGTTGTTGAGCACGACGAGCGCTGGTGCATCACGCTTCAGCTTGATCTCGATGTTGGTTTCGCCCTGAGACGAGAAATCGTTGATGTCGGAAATGCCGTCGAGCTCTTTGGCTGTGAGCAGCTCCTTGATCTTGCTGAACACCGCATTCGGGCTGACCTGATACGGCAGCTCGGTGATGACGATCGTGTCGTTGGTCTTGCCCTCGACAATTTCGGCCTTGGCGCGCAT